>NZ_CP009523.1:0-54381 GCF_000969945.1 Methanosarcina sp. Kolksee | reverse complement strand
TCATGCTTTCCTGTTGTCGTTTTCCACTTTACACGTTTCACTCATTACTATCATGCTTTCATGCTATCGTTTTCCACTTTACGTGTTTCACTTGTTATTATGTTCTATTTACTACTATCACGCTTTCTGTCATTGTTTTCCACTTTACAGGTTTCAATCACTACTACAGATTTTCCTGTTACCATGTCCATTGAGCATTAGGGTTTTCGTTTTCATCGGTCAAGAGTAGAGTTCCCGCAGTAAACCGAATTTCCTGAGGCTGCTTAACAGCAGTGAAAAATGTCCATGCACCTGTCGAAGCTATAAGAAGTACAAAAAAGATTAAAGGATACAAAAATCGAGAGAAGTCAAGACTGCTACTTTCAAAACTTCATTAAAAAACAAGCAATCAGATACATGATTTTCAGCATAAACTCTCTTCTAAATTTATCAGCGAGAATCAAGCTATTGCTCTGGAAACTCTGAATGTTAAAAGGGGTGCAGAAGAATCACTGTCTTGCGCAGACTCTTAGTGATTCTACATAATTCTATGAACAAATTAATTTTGGGTTACGTCGGAAATTAGTGTATGTATAGTTTCGACAGATTGACATGAATTTACAAATATGTTAAAAGATAGGAATCGTTATACTTTACAGCGTACCAATATTCTTTTTTTCCTCAGCCATCTTTTCAATTTCATCCCTGTGTGTTTCCCATGCTTTACTCAGGCACCATCTTAGGGCCTTGGACACTTTATCGGTTCCGATTGCAAGCATTATCTTTTCTAACTGCTCTACTTCCAAATCAGTAAATTTAGCAGATCGGTTGTGTTTTAGTTTCTCGTTGTCAGTAATTTTTTCTTGGCTTCTCATTATCTCGTTTTCGGTTTTACCTGCATGTGTTTCTTTCCAGCTTTCTGTGTTTTCGTTAACATGAGTTTGCTGCTGCCCCAGCAGAGCTCCTATATTGTCGTTTTCATCGATCGTCGTATTACCTATAGCTGTCCTCATTTTGTCATCCCCCATCGTTTCATAACTTCTTCTGTTAATGTTTGGTATGCTACTGCCCCTGCTGATTCAGGTGCATACTCAAAGATTGACTTTTTGTGAGTTGGACATTCGGCTAGCCGAATATTTCTCGGAATAGTTGTCTCGAACAGAATTGCACCAAAATTTTTCAGCAACCTTTCCCGGACCTCTTTTGCCAGGGTAGTCCTTGGATCATACATTGTCAGCAGGATTCCTCCTATCACAAGACCTGGATTCAGTGTCTGCTTGACTTGTAGTATAACATTGACCATTTGGCTCATGGCATCCAGAGCGTATGCCTCATGCACAGGAATAATGACCTCATCAGCTGCACACAATGCATTAATAGGGATCACTCCGACCGATGGCTGAGTATCAATTAATATAATATCGTAATTTTCTTCGATTGGTTTCAGTGCTCTTTTTAGAACTGTTTCCCTGGCAAGATGAGCAGCCAGTTCCAGTTCAATTGTTGAGAATGCCAGGCAAGAAGGAATAATATCCAATCCGGTTTCTACGGATGGCGAAATAACTTCGTTTATCGGGGTTCCCTGGAACAAGTCCTTTATTGTTTTTTCTGCTCTTAATCCAGGATATAGATTTGAAGATGCGTTTGCTTGAGGATCAGAGTCTATTAATAAGACCCGTTTGCCTTTTCGAGCTAGCCCTGCAGCTAGGTTTGTTGCAGTAGTTGTTTTGGCGACCCCCCCTTTAACATTGTTAATAGTTACTGTTCTGGCCATGCATATACCTCATTAATTTTTAACAATAAGGCGTGAAGTCCCTTCCATAAAACTCTGAGCTTTGCGAAGAGTTTAGAGAGGGGTAGTTCACAACATACATAATTGGATAATTGTTTTTATGTTTATTTGTATACCTGTAATTAAGAATATTTGTTCCTATATCTGTCAGTATATAACTATACTTATATGCAGTTATGCTTGTATTTTTGTATATACTCATACCTATAATCTAATATCATTGAATACTTTTTCTTGACTTGTTGCATTTTGATCTCTAGAAGGCTTTCTAATTTGTTTTTTTATATTCAAATTTTTTTTGTATATGAGTATTTTTGTATATGAGTATTTTTGTATATGAGTATTTTTGTATGTGAGTACTTTTGTATGTAAGTATTTTTGTATGTGAGTACTTTTGTATGTAAGTATTTTTATATATGAGTGTTTTTGTATGTAATTATTTTTGTATACGAGTATTTTTGTATGTAAGTATTTTTGTATATGAGTATTTTTGTATATAAGCATTTTTATATGTAAGTATTTTTGTATTTATGTATACTTTCATACTTGAAGATTTGTCTAACAATATTTGTTATATATTAATTTGTTTATATAGTTATATGTCTGTCTAGGTATTGTAGAGTGCTATACTCATGTTAAGTAAAAATGGTTTACAGATGAGACCTGTACATCTCGACCAAATCACAAATGATGCTTGAAATTAATGTCAGTCACCTATCCTGAATTCTTAGCCTGACGCTTCATTTTGAGAAAGGTGTCTCCTGCTCAGAGGTTGAAGCAAGGTTACGGTAAATTTTGCTTTCTTTTTTCTGATGTATATTATCTTACTTGAATACTTGGATGCTTGGATATTTGTATACATTTATACATATATTATTGCTCACTTGCATGCATATCCGCATAGCAGCAAAACAGTTCATATTTGTTTAAACAGTTCATGGGTTTATATACATGTTATACGTTATATTATCAAGACATAAATTTAATATGAATAATGTGATAATTTCTAAAACTATGCTACTGATATCGATAACCTGAACAAAAGGAATGAAAAACTATGATAAATATATCTAAAGTTTTATTAGGGTTGTTGCTGCTCTCCATGTTGGCATTTCCTGGAGTAGCATCACCCGTAACAAACGGATTAGTGGCCTCGTATAATGGGAATATCACTGATAATGTTCTACTGGATGAATCTGGGAATCACAATAATGGGTATCTTATAAATGCCACTCAAGGGATGCTGTTATCCACAGGCGCTAATTATGTTTCTTTTTCCGGTTCAAATAGCCAGGCAAATATTCTCAACAACGCGAACACAAACATCACATCCGAAATCTCTATAGAATTCATAGGCTCAATCAACGAGTTTTCCAGTTACGGGGCAATCGTTTCGAAATATTCCGACGAAGAAGGTACAGGGTGGTACCTGTCGTGCAGGAGTGATCCTTCTTTAAAAAAAATAGTATTTGGGTTGTACGACTCGGACGGGGTTTTGCATCATTTTAGATCCGATATTCCTTTGGTAGCTGGTCAAGTTTATGATATTGTGGCAACATACGACGGAAATATTGCACACGTTTATGTTAATGGTGTTGATTCGTCCACTGATAATAGTCCAATATGGGCGGCCTCAATGTCCGGAAATAATTACAACACGTCGATTGCTTATGCAGAGAATGGTCTGAATTATCTCAATTGCAATATGTTGGCTTTCAGACTCTATGATCGCGCTTTGACATCATCTGAAGTACAGCAGAATTATCAAAACGACAGATGGAGATATGTGCCAGAGCTTCCTTCGGACATCGTTGACCTGAAGAAAAAGGCATACGGTGACGGTGGGTTGCCTCGATATATGGGTTCACATGCTATGAGCCAGTCAGGATCCGGAGTGAGCGTGGTCGATTCGAATATGTCTTCTCTTGGATCGGTATCAACGCCATATTATCAGGATAACGGAAGCGAAGAGACCAATTACGTCCTTTCGGACTTTTTAATATCAGGTGTAAAATGGAAGAATTATTATGCACCTGGTTCTTCTGCTTCACTGTCATTTTCTGGGAATAACCGAAACAGGCTGGAAGATATCAATCTTACAAATAATTCTCTTCATCTTTTAAATTCTGTGACTTATACTGCAGACTCACTGGTTCGTAAAGATGCAGTTCCAGTCACTGGTAATGCTTTTCAATTTTATGGTGATGGATTGAACACAATCTCAGAAGACACTGTTCAGGCCTACACCGATAATGGTGAGATTCAAAGCGATTGTATCTTGGACTCGTCAGGTGCAGCTATCTATAACTATTATCAAAATCGCACGTCTGGAACTACCCGGAGCAATTCAGTTGAGCTTTCTCTTTTTTCTCCACAATTGACTCCAATGCCCTGTCCGAGTGGATACTTTGGTTCTCTAAGTTTTGCAATTCATGCTGATGCCCAGGATCCGGATTCCCTGAAAACAATGATGTACGGAACCAACGACGTAAATAATTCTACTTATGGTACAAAAGGGTATATCGGGCATGGGCTAATCTGCACATGGGCAGCATTTGCAGCTTCTTCTGGTGGTGGAGTTGGTTTTGATAACGCCTCGTTTAAATCAGTACTTGATGATATGCAGGAAGAAGGTTTTGAAATAATACCTCACAATGTAATTGGTTCGGCTGGCGAAGGTAACCCAACTCGCGAGACTACTGGATACTATTTACCCTTGTACTCCAGCAGTTACTCTTCAAAAAATTGGATTGACCATGGGTTAAATGGAGGAAATAGAAACACTGGTTTAAAGAGTTTGGGCCTGGACAAAAACTCACCGCAGTATTATATAGGGGATTTAATGCGTGAATATGGTTTTCAGTATGCCTGGGCGTATCAAGATGTTCCGGTAAGAAACGGTCTTTCTACGAGTCGTATTCAGTCTCTTGGGCTTCCCTATGATGTTGTTTGGACGAATACAAATTTTACCTGGGACAATGGCACGCCAATGTACGAATGGACTTCAACCTGGGCGCCAGATAAAACTGCTTTGGATTATTTCAACAAAGAAACACTTCAAACTATGGTTAACAGTTATGGGGTCTGTTTTTGGCATGATTACACTGCGCAAAATGATGCTACCTTTGAAGACTATTATTTTACTAAAGGCAATCCTTACAGCATCAACGAGACATATGACAATCTTTTGCTAAATATATCTGAACAAAATGCGGCTGGCAGGATTTGGAACCCAACTGTAAGTCAGTATATCGACTACTGGAGAGCTGCATGTAACGTTGAATGTAAGTGTACTGGTCAAGACACATACACTTTGATCAACCATAATTCTGATCCTGTCCCTGGTTATGCTATGCGGGTCACTGGATCATATACTGTGAAAATAGATGGCAATGATTTGACTACCAAAAAGAACGGAAACGACACGGTATTCTGGATGGACCTCTCACCTGGTACGCATTTACTGACACTTGCGAGGATTTAAAAAGTTCCTTATACAATTTAATTTTTTTATATATGTATGTGCAGGTGAAAGTTTACAAAAGCTGAAAGTTTACAAAATCAAGATTTTGTGAAGTTTTTGGAAAATTGGCAATTTTATCTGAAGAAGCGTAAAACCCCTGGGTCTTTACTTCCTTGTAGTTCATGGGTTCATTGATAAACGATAAACGTTCCTTACTTCTAACAGTTTCATATATTTTAGTAAGTGTTATATATAGCGGGAACACTAATTATTCACAACAGTATTTATATTTTATACATGTGATACTTCTTGAAAGCGGGCAACACATACATATTATTCGATAAGTTGAGGTTTTCATCACTACTGTCACCTTGCTCTGAAAAAAGAATTCTCATGTTCTTGTTAGAAAGGAGCTTTGATAGTGCCAACATGCGCTTTAATACACGTGACAGCAGCTGGAAGTTGATAATCACCGAACTAAAAAGGGAATGTAGATCTTATGGTAAATAATCGGTTTTTTTTACTGACAGTAATGGGAGTGTTATTGCTTGTTTCATGTGCTCAAGCAGCACCTGTAACATGTGTAGTACCGGTAACAGATGGGTTGGTTGTTTATTATAACGGTAGTTTATCTGGGGATACACTGGTAGATCTCAGCGGAAATAATAATACGGGCTATGCTACGAATGTAACTCAAGAGACAAATCAATCAACTGGTGCGAATTACATAAACCTTAATGGCGTTGATAGTAAGATAGAGATTTCTGGTAATGAACAGGTTGATGTTTCCGGTCCTATATCGATTGAATTCTTTGGCTCAATTAATACATTCTCGAGATATGGATCACTTGTGAGCAAGTATAGTAGCGGACCACTTAATGGCTGGTATCTGAGTTGTTCACCTGATGATCCTTACAATAATATCCGTTTTAGTGCAGTCTTGGAGAGCGGTCAAAGAGGGTATAACTCAAACATCAATCTTGTTGCTGGCCAGCTATACCATATCGTAGCAACTTATGATAATAATGTTACTCACATTTATGTAAATGGGATGGATTCAGCTGAGCCTCGTAGATGGGATTCACCTATAGTAAGGAACACTAAAGATATTACCATAGGATTCGGTTCTGGATTAACCTACAGTAACTGTACTACGTATACTTTTAGACTCTACAATAGGTCACTTTCCCAGAATGAGGTTTTACAAAATTACAAGAGTTTAAGGTGTGTTTCTCCTGATGATATAACTATCATTAAAAAACTGGCTTATGGTGATGGTGGGTTACCCAGGTATATGGGATCATATGTGATTCAGCAGTCTGATTATGGTTTAAATGTATTGGATAATAATTTGGATGTTTACAGCTCTGTAGGGACGCCTTTTTTTCAGAATAATAATGAATCACTGGCTAGCTGTTTGCTTGTAGAAGCCGCAATTAATGGCGTTCAATGGAAAGACTGCTATGCTCCTGGGTCAAGTGCTGTTTTAACATACACAGGAAAGAATCGTAGTGTTCAAGATACCTGTTTGTTATCTAAAGACTCTTTTAATCTTAATCATTCAGTTACTTATTTGGGACAGACTCAGACCAGAAAAGACGGCGTGTCTGTAAATGGTGGCAGTGCATATGAATTCTATGGAGAAGGCCTGAACACGATTAATGGAAATAACGTTATGCTGTACACAGACAATGCAGAGGTTCAATGCAATGTACTGTATAATGAGACCGGTAAAGAGGTATATTCATATTATCAAACCAGGGATGCTGGTGTTACTAGAGCTAGTTCATTAGACTTTCCGCTTTCTTCACCTCAGTTAACTCCTATGCCTGTTCCCTCTGGATATTTGGGTGCTTTAATTTTTGCAGAACACGCAGATTATACAGATCACGATTCACTGCGGACTGTTATGTATGGAACCAATAATACTACGAGTCCTGTTTACGGAAAAAAAGGTTTCATTGGTCATAATCTTACAGGGACCTGGTCTGTATTTGCGGTTTCGTCGTATGGTGGGGAAGGCCTGGATAGTCCTGCGCTGAAATCGGTAACTGACGAAATGTCTGATCACGGTTTTGAAATAACGCCGCATAGTTTTACCTCAAGAGTAAATGAAGGTCTTCCTGACCGTAGTATGACAGAAACTTATCTACCCTGGTATGCTACAAATTATTCCTGTCGGAATTGGATAGATCACGGTCTGGCTAGTGGTGCCAGAAACTCTCAATTAAAGAGCCTTGGATGGGATCCTGCAAGCGAGTATTACATTATGGATTTGTTCCAGCAGTATGACATGCCATATGCCTGGGCTTTTATTGATGTAACGGCTGAAGGAGACCTCAGTACATCCAAGGTTCGCTCAGTTGGGTTGCCTGTTGATGTCGTTTGGCAAAACACAAATCTGGCACTTGACAATGGTACTTCTCTTTATCAGTGGAAATCATGCGCTACAGGAAAAGGACTGGCACTTACCTGTTACGGTAACAGTACAATTGATGACATGCTGTCAACTTACGGGTTAAGTATATGGCATGATTATTGGCCTGACAATTCATCGTCGTCTGACTATTATTATAATAAATCCACGCATGAAATCAATGAAACCTTTGATGGGTTATTGAGCAATATCTCAGCCCAAAAACAAGCAGGTAGGCTCTGGAATCCAACCGTATCTGAGTATATTGATTACTGGATTGCTGCAAGCAATGTAGAAGTGAAATGCACAGGAGCGAATACTTACACTATTGTGAATCGCAATCCTGACGCAGTAAAGGGCTTTTCTATGAGAGTCGAAGGAACTTACTCTCCTAAACTTGATGGTGTGGCACTGAATACAAAAACCAATGGAGTGGATACGATTTTCTGGATGGATCTGTCGACTGGGACGCATACTATTACACTGGAGGCCTGAATATGAAGAAATTAGTAATGATATTAGCACTGGTTGGTGCTCTTTCCCTTGTCTCAATTGCTTCGGCTCAATTTACATCTCCGCAGACATGGGGTTCATTTGGAAATGATGAAGGGCAATTTTATGGCATGAGTGGAATTGCCACTGATACTTCCGGTAATATCTATGTAGCTGAGCTTGATAACCGGGTACAGAAATTCAGTGGAAATGGCGAATATATCACAGAATTCAACATATCTGCTAGAGATATTGCAATTGATTCAGTTGGAAATATCTATGCGACTGTGAACGATTCAATCCAGAAATTCAATTCAGCCGGTACTCGATTAAATACCTGGGGCAGTACTGGGACTGAAAATGGGTACTTTAATTTTCCTACTGGGATTGCATTGGATTCTTCAGGGAATATATATGTTTCAGATATGGAAAATAACAGGATTCAGAAACTAGACTCTTCGGGCAGCTATTTAACAAGCTGGGGTACACCAGGATCAGGTAATGGAAATCTGAAATTGCCGGCTGGAATCACTGTAAGTGGAAATTATGTATATGTTGCTGATATGGGTAATTACAGGATACAGAAATTTGATTTAGATGGAAATTATGTCTCGAGTTTAGGTAGCAAAGGAACTGGTAACACACAATTTAATAGCAGTATAGCAGTCGCGAACAGTTCTTCTGGAAATATTTGTGTAGCTGACTACTACAACAACAGGGTGATTGAGTATGACAGTAACTTTAGTTATTTGACTCAATATACCGGGCTTAGTTATCCAACTGCACTGGTCGTGACCAATGATAACTTATATGTGCTTGCTTCTGGGGACTATCAGGTGTATCAATATAATACCATAACAGCAATTCCTCCTTTCCCCGGTTGTACTTATCCACCAAAAGATCTTGATAATGATGGTCTCTTTGAAGATATCAATGGAAATGGGGTACTGGATTTCAATGATGTCGTAAAATACTCTGCTAAAATGAATTGGATAAAAGAAAATGCTCTTGTTGCTTTCTTTGATTTTAATAATAATGGTTCTATTGACTTTAATGATGTTGTAAAACTTTATGTTAAAATTTGAGGAAGTAACCCCTATAAAGAAATTGTATAGAGTTTTAATCCCTCTAGTGTTGAGTCAATCATCAAAGATTCAATAAGTCCAAATAATTGCAATCGATTTAATACGACATTTTGTTGTTGACTCAACACTAGTATCATGGCAGCTTAGTTATGATACGTTAATACATAGACACTATTTCATCCTTAGTCCCGTTCTTAATTATAATGATTCATAACTAAATTGCTTAGACACTAGTCTTGATTTAGACTAGAAATCTTAAATACACTATAAAAAGAGGTGTGAACTATTTTTTCCTGAATTCATCGCTTGAGGGCTTAGTTTTGAGGAAGAGGCTTCTTAGTGCCCGCAACGAAATAACCTATGCAACTTAGAATTTATTGTAACTTTGACTGGCGACCTTGATAGTGAAAATCACAACGTCCAATCGGGAATATGCATAGGTTGTTCTGTGACGGGGCCTTAGTTCATTCCTCTCTTTTTTGAGACCAAGTCCTTAAGCTCTTTCCCATGTTTCGTAGGTGTCAGATAATTATAAAACTTTGATTTTAAAATGAGACTTTTTGATATTGATTGCAGTGTTTATATTTCTATCATGTTCATTTCACAGTGAACACTCATATATACTTTATATGTTTTTTCTAGGGAATTTTTTAGAACTTTTGCTTAATTTTAGCCAAAAGGGGTATTTCCATCGACTTATACCACACACAACATTATACAAAAATTTAAATAGTCTGTGTGTTTTATTATTAGTATTGTTATCACTCATATAAGTAGAAAAGTATTATGAAGAGACAGGAGATGAATTTGATTACATGAAATATTATGCTTAAAAAGATATTGAAAAAATTATATTTTATTTACATAGTATAGAAGGAGACAAGAGTGACTAAGATATCGATACAAAATCTTGTAACACACTATGATAACATGAATCAATTAAAAAAAATAATACTGTCCCCTTCTTGATTATATATTAACAATTTGATTAATTTTGGTGGCATTGTAACACTTTATGTTAAGATCGAAGGAGATGTAACATATGAATAAGCTGTATAAAGTTTTAATCCTTCTAGTCTTTTTTGGACTTGGGATACCATGTGCATCTGCAGCAAATAACATTTCGTTTAATCCTCAAACAACTCAGATGGACATAGGTTCTTCCCAGAATATCCAGCTTGTGCTGGATGAGGTTCCTGATGGACTTTCAGGTTTCAGCCTCAATATTTCGGTTTTAGACCCGGAAATTGTGGAAATAACTACAGTTTCTTTCCCTGACTGGAGCTCGCTAGAAACGAACTCTACAGTTCCTTCTAGTTCGGTTTGGATACAAGCTATTGATTTAAATAAAACCGATCCAGATGACGAAATTGGCCAAATTAAACCTGGTGAGACCAATGTTTTGCTTGGAACTATTACTATAACTGGAAAAAAAGCAGGTACTTCAGATCTAAACATATTGGAAGATTCCTATTATGATTCTGATAATCCCGACTTTGTTCATTTGACTCTTGATGCAACCCCAAGTAAAATAAATGTATTAGATCCAGAATTTCCTGTAATTAATTCTGTTGATCTCAATAAGAGTACACTCAACACTGGTGATTCCATCCTTGTAACTGTTGATACAACTGATAATGTAGGAGTTAGTGAGGTAAAGGCAAACGATGTTTCACTCGTTAATCAAAGTGGAAATATCTGGAATGGAAGTATTACAGCGGTTGAAGGTACTCATTCTGTAAATGTATCCTCTGCAGATTCAGAAGGCCATGTTGCCTGGAACAATGATACTTCCTACATAGCTACAACACCAGGCCCAACAGATACGGAACTTCCTGTCATCACTTCTGTCGATCTCGATGACTATACACCTAACACTGGTGATTCTATCCTTGTGACTGTTAATACAACTGACAACGTTGGAGTTAGCAGTGTAAAGGTAAATGATGTTTCACTCGTTAAACAGAGTGGAAGTATCTGGAATGGAAGTATTGTAGCAGTTGAAGGTACTCATTTTGTAAATGTGTCCTCTGAGGATGCAGCAGGTAATGTTGCCTGGAACAATTCTATTAATTACACAGCTACAAAACCAGAACTACCAGATAACAGTGGAGTTGAGCTGCAACTCTGGACATTTGATGCAAGCAAAGTAAGCGAAGTTCCAGATAATATTTACACGGCTAATCCAATTGATCCATATATCTCAAATTTGAGTCTTGCGTACAATTCTGCATTAGGGTCCATTGACTCTAGCTGTCAGAGTGATGATAGTGGAATTACTTATATCACAGGTGCGTATCCTGCTGTTAACGAAAACCTGACATTTACAATGGGAGTTAACTCAAGTTCACAATGGTCATATGGGTATATACATACTTCAGTTGCCTATGTAGGTGTCAGACATGCTCTAGATGATAGTTATGAGATCGTGTCTTACTGGACAGGCGATGATGGCAGTCTGTTAAATTCTAGTTTCACGATTCCTGCAAGTTCAGTTGTTGATAATAGAGTTACGGTTAGTATCCACAGTGATGACTCAAACCGTACGAATATTGTTACAGCTGGGCCTGAGATGTATGTTATTACTCCTTATACAACAGAAAAAACACGAAAGCTACCCTATGCAAACGTAATTCAGCCTTTGATCTACCTTAACTGTTATGCATCAGGTGCAGACGGTTGGGTTAATGTGCACCTCTACAACATAACTCAATCCATTCCAAGAGAAACTATCACGCCATACGCGCGAAACGATATAATGGCATTTGGTCTGGATTACCCGAATGTTACAAATAACCAGAATGGTATAGATTTCTTAATTTCTCGGGATCAAACTGCAAGCATTTACGTTTCTGAAAATAATATGAAAAACTCTACTGATACTGCGTATGATAACAGTCTGTTTGCCAGTGGGTTTGAGGGATGTATACACTTTTATCCTGGACTTGAGTCTTTGCCTCTTGAAGAAGCAAATGGAACAATAGACTCTCAAATTGGGGCTATGAACGGAACCTTTGGTTTGACACCGGCTTCATGGAGTTCTAGCGGAAATCAAGATAATATAACACATGCAATCTATGCGTACAATAAGTACGGGTCGCTGTATAGAAATGGTCCAATGGGTATGGCCTTTATTCCTAATGTTAATACCCTTTCGAACGAGACATGGGCCTGGTGGTCAGAGAGTTCAGCACACGGTGCAATTTCTCCATGCTTTACACATGAGACAGATAATAGCCCGGCTGATCAATATTCAATAAGTCCAGATCTGTTCGAGACTTTTGTGACCAATCTGAATTCAAACAATATTAATCTGGTTGATTTCTCAGAATGGTATTACAGTTCAATGGCACAGACTGCTACCACTAAAGTTTTACAATCTGATGAGGATAATCTAAAGTTCCAGCTAAATACGAGTGGTGGGTATCCAGTCAATATAAACGTGCAGACTACGATTTCTCCTTCGAGCCTGGTCTGTGATGGTGTGTCGGTACCATTTAGTCAGACATCTGACGGTATTCAGTTCATGAGTATTGGTAATGGGACATACACTTTGAAAAGCCCTGTGCCACCAGTTCTTCCTATAGCAAACTTCACTGCAAGTCTTACTGTACAGTTCACTGACACATCTACTAATGATCCAACTCAATGGGAATGGAATTTTGGAGATGGAACTAATTCAACCGAGCAGAATCCTGTACACGTATACAATAGTGAGGGAACATATACTGTTACAATGGTTGCAACAAATGGTGCTGGTTCCAGCTATGTAAAATCAATGGTTATCACCGTAACCCGCTTAATACCAGTTGCGAACTTCACTTCAAATGTAACAGAAGGCTATGCTCCTCTGACTGTTCAGTTCAATGACACATCCATCAACAGTCCAGCTCAATGGAACTGGGACTTTGGAGACGGAACTAATTCAACTGAGCAGAACCCTGTACATGTGTTCAGTGGTGAGGGAACATACAGGGTTACCTTGATTGTAACAAATGGTGACGGTTCCAGCAATCCAAAATCAATGGATATTAAAGTAAACCGTGTACCAGTCTCACCAGTTGCAGGCTTTACTGCAAATTCTACAGAAGGCTCTGCTCCACTGACTGTTCAGTTTACTGATACATCCACTAACGATCCAGATGAATGGAACTGGAACTTTGGGGACGGAAGTACATCAACTGAGCAGAACCCTGTGCATGTGTTCAATGGTGAGGGAACATACAGTGTTACCCTGGTTGCAACAAACGATGACGGTTCCAGTGATCCAAAATCAATGAATATTAAAGTAAATCGTGTACCGACACCACCAGTTGTAAACTTCACTGCAAAGCAGACAGGGCCGCTTACGGTTCAGTTTAATGATGCATCCAGTAACAATCCAAATGAATGGAACTGGGACTTTGGTGATGGATCCACATCTACCGATGCAAGCCCGGTACATGCCTATGCTGCTGCAGGAACTTATACAGTTAACCTGGCTGTAAGCAATGCCGATGGTTCAGATACCATAAGTAAGACAATAACTGTTACTGGAACATCTGCTTCACCGACAGCAAGCTTTACATTGGCACCTCAGGTTGGGCGTGCTCCTCTTACGGTTAGATTCACAGATAGATCTGTCAATGCTGCCTCAATAAAATGGGACTTTGGTGATGGAACTACCTCTACCGAATCAAACCCGAGTCACACCTACACAACAGGATTTTACATTGTAAAATTAACTGCAACTAACGGTGACAAATCAAGTACTGCAGCCAATATAATAATAGTTGGAAGGTGATGTCACCAGTCCTGAAACTGAAGACCAGTGACAGCAATGTAATGCCTGCGATACAGTGAAAGTTCCAGTTGTTTGCCTCAGCTAACAATTGGAAAACCAGGAATGATGGGCTGGCTCACCAATAAGAGCACGAACAGCCCTACTTCCTGTTACTGGTACCTGGCAACGGAACGATTTTAATTTTTTAAGTACTAATTTCATTTTTTAAGTACCAGTTTAATTTTTTAGTTTTTATTTTAATTTTTTTGATTACTGATTTCATTTCTTTAATTGCTGGTTTAACTTTTTAATGACTAGTGTCCACTTTGAAGAACATATGGCTTGTCTGACTTTAAAGAAATGAACCAAAACGCCTTCTTGCGAGTTGTTAGATTTGCAGGTGGGCTGGTTCACGAAGTTTGCTCATAGATGGATTTAGTTGTTTTTGCAATATTTTTCCAGGTAAAAGATTCAGCATATTCTTTAATTTTTAAAGTATCCCAATTTTTATTTAATGCTGACATTATAGTTTTTTCTAGTTCTTCTGAACTT
Organism: Methanosarcina sp. Kolksee; assembly: GCF_000969945.1. Taxonomy (NCBI): domain Archaea; kingdom Methanobacteriati; phylum Methanobacteriota; class Methanomicrobia; order Methanosarcinales; family Methanosarcinaceae; genus Methanosarcina; species Methanosarcina sp. Kolksee. The sequence goes on along the minus strand of NZ_CP009523.1, from coordinate 39,840 downwards.
GCAGGTTCACATAATAATCCGTAATCTTCAGAAGCTATAATCTCAGGAACTCCCCCGACTTTCGTTCCTATAAAGGGTTTTCCACACCCTATTGCTTCAAACATAACAATAGGATTTCCCTCACCCAGGCTTGGAAGGACAAAGAAATCACTGGTGTTTATGTAAATAGGGATCTCATTGTCAGGGATCCACCCTACTAATTTTATATAGTCCTCGAGTTTAGAGTCTTTTATTTGTTGCTCTAGAGTTTCTAATAGATAACCTTTCCCTGCAATGATACAGTAAATATCAGATCTGGTTTTTGCAATGTTGCCAATTGCTTCAATAAGATACTTGTGACCTTTTATGTCGATTAAGTTTGAGATATTAAATATCACCTTTTTATTCATAGGAATACTCAGAGCAGATCGGCATTCGCTGGTATCTCTTGGGAAAAAAAAGGCTGAATCATACCCATTTGGAATTACAACTAATTTATTTGAGTATTTTGGGAAAGTCTTGGAAATAAATTCTTTTTGTTTATTTGAAACTAAAATCATTGTATCTATATTTTTTAAAACGAAATTAAAAAATAGTTTGTATTTTTCTACAAACTCTTCTGTTTTTGAGTGATGGAATGTGACTATTAACTTTTTACCTACGATTTTGGATGCTATGGATGCAGTTATTGCAGAAATAAAGCTGAATATACCGCCTGATGTTTGATCATGAATTATTTCATACTTTTTTCTGTTGGATAAAATCTGGAAGAATAATCCAAAAGTACGTCGGTATACCTTTTCGAAATTTGTGTTTTTTGAACCATCTGTATTTGTATAATAATTGTACAATAATATTTTGTTTGCGTCAACAGACAAATTTTCCATTAAGTTCTTAGTATGTGTGGAAACTCCTCCTGAGGAAGCTACAGATCCACACATTAAAACTCTTACCATTTTGCCACCCCCACTTTCTCTAAATATGTTGCCATAGACAGCATCATCCAGGCCGCTCCCCATCTCATATAAGGAATTTTGTTTGTGAGTATCCTGTTTTTTTGATAGAAAAAGTATCCCAAATTATCCTGCATATTAAGAATTGTCCATTCTAAAATTTTCTTTGCAAACTCAAGGAACTCTGCGTCAAATACACTTAACTTACTAAAGGTGATTATACCCTGAGCTTGATTATGTATGTCTACAGGGTATAGTTTGGGATATCTATAATAACATCTACCGTTGTCTAAAAACTGTTTTTTTCTGTAAAAATTTACTCCCTTATTAATTGATTTCATTAACTGGTCCTGTTTTTTTGGCTCAGCAAAAGGAAGGTATTCAACCAGAGAATCTAATATAAAACCCTGGTGAAAGTCAGTTTGGCGTCTTATCTTTCCACTTTTGTATTTACTATATATCCAACAACCGTCTGAATCCTGAGTACACATTAAGAATTCGGAAAGCTGGCACGCGATTTTTTTCATTTCAGCATCGTTAAATAAGGGCATTAATCTGCATATAGCGCTTAGACCTTCAGCAGAAGCGTTTATTACAATTTTGTTTTCACTTAATGTATCATATTTCAGATAATAAAGCCCGTCATCTGTTTTTCTTAGTAGATATTTGATTAAGAAATCGTAGGCACTTTTTCCGATATCTTTTAGCTCCTCATCCTTAAAAATTGAGTAACTGTCAGCTATTGCTTTGATTACATTTGATGTTGTAATAACATCAGGTATATCTGGAGCTAATGTGCTTCCGTCAAAGCCCCTATAATTAAAATAGTGGCCTGCCCAGCAATCAAAACCATATTTTTGTTTGAGAGATTTACTTTTTAAAAAGTTAATGCATTCTGATAAATCATCTTTATACTGTTGATCGCTTGTCAAAGAATAAATTTTTGCAAATGATTGAGCAAAAAGTGATATACCTTTTATATCTAACCCTTTTTCAATACCTAGAATTGGCCTGATGTTCAAGATAGAGTACTTATTTAATTGAGTTATTAGTATCTCCAATGGCTGAGAATTAGAGCATAGTCTGCTTACTATTTCGCTATTTAGTGCATCATAAGGATCCCATCCATAATATCCTTCATTTTTTACCCAACTGTGAAGAGATCTTATTGAATCATCCACAAGTGCGTCGAAAGTCATAAGCTAGCCCCCGGTTTACATTAGAGTGCATTAATTGCTGCAGCAATTCTATTGCTTGCACTTCCATCTCCAAATCGATTACAATGTTCCTGGACTGAAGGCATGAACCCGTTTACTGTTTTAATAATTCTCTCTTTATTGGAACCAACCAGTACATTCCATCCATCTTTAATGGTCTCGATCCATTCTGTGTTTTCCCTGAGTGTGACACAAGGGACTTTTAAGATGTAGGCTTCTTTCTGAACTCCTCCTGAGTCGGTTAGAATCATCTTGGCATGATTCATAAGTTTTATAAAATCAAGGAAGCCAAGAGGTTTTACTAACGTAATAGAAGAGGGTAGGCTATCGTATAAATCGTAATTCTTAAGCAACTTTTCAGTTCGTGGGTGGATGGGAAAAATAATATTTTCATTTAATTCCCGAAGAGCCTCAATAATATTTTGAAGGTTTTCAAAGTTATCAGTATTACTTGCTCTATGAATTGTAACAACTATATAATCCCTGGTTTTTAGGTTAAGGTCATTTAATAAAGAGGATTTAGCTTCTGCAATCTCTTTATTAAGTAGAAGGGAATCAACCATGACATCACCAGTTAAATACACGTTTTTAGTGATTCCCTCTTCTTCCAGGTTGTTAACTGCGTTTTGAGTTGGGCAAAATAAGATATCAGAGCAATGGTCAGTCAAAATGCGGTTAATTTCTTCAGGCATAGATTTGTCAAAGCTTCTTAATCCAGATTCTATATGTGCGTTTTTTATTCCAAGCTTTGATGCAGCTAAGGCTCCTGCAAGTGTTGAATTTGTATCCCCATAAGTCAGCACGAGATCGGGTTTTTCAACCATGAGAACTTCTTCTAATTTCCGAAGCATTTCTCCTGTCTGTTGACCATGTGAGCCAGAACCTACACCGAGATAATAGTCAGGCTCGGGGATACCCAACTCTTCAAAGAAGATTTTATTCATTTCATAATCGTAATGCTGACCAGTATGAATCAAACATTCTTTGTTACTTTTTCTTAATTCTCTTGAAACTACAGAGGCTTTTACGAACTGAGGTCTAACGCCCACAACACTTGCAATCTTCATAGTAGATCACCTTGCAGGGTGATAGAGCTGTTGTCTTTTTTGGAATAACTTTTTTCGTTCCGGGTTTTATATAAGCTGTCAGGATAATTTCCAATAAATGAAGCCAAAAATTTGGTAGCATCGACTTTGTCTACCAGGAGACGGTCTCTTTTCTCTTTCCATTTGCTTTTTAAATCAGGTTCCTGAATAAGTTCTACTGCTTTGGTAATGGCTTTTTCAGGATCATTGAAGCTGAAAATAAGGTTATACTTGTTTTCGAGCTCAATGAAATTGCCCATATCTTTCTTGCCTACAAAAGAATTGAACCTGATAACTGGAGTTCCCAGGACAGCGGATTCGGTGGTTATCGTCTGGGTGTCAGCTATGACAAGTTTTGCATAATACAGGATGTCGTGAATACGGGATTTTGGGATTTTCAATAGATACTTGTTAAAATCGTCTGGTAATTTTAGTTCAGATGAGATAAACACACGTGCATACTTGCTGAGTTCCTTAACCAGGAGCCTTTTTTGCTCAATGGAAAAACCATTTATGCCAAAATCATGTACAGCATCAAATGCATTGAAACGTAAAAGAACATAGTCTTCATCTTGACTTATCCCAAGAAAGTCATAAATTTTTGAATCTGGTGTAAAGTAGTTTTTATGTAAATACGCAATTTCTTTAAGGCTATTGAATTTGATGTGTTTTGGACCCAGATCTACAGTAAACGATGAAGGAGTAAGGATTACATCCACAAAAGGTTTAAAAAGCATGAACTGAAAAGGTGTAGGTTCAGAATCATTAAAAATTATGCATTTTTTGTGCAGTAATTGTGATGTATATGCTGAGTAAACTCCCATTCCAACTAATAGATCAGGCTTTTTCTTTCGGAGAAAATTGTACGCTGTTAACACATTAAAGGGCAGAGCTAGTATTTTTCCATATTTTGAATCAGGTACATTGGCATATACAAAATACTCAAAACCCATTTCATCTAATAAGTTAACAGTGTCTCCATAATTTCTTGCCAGGATGATAGCTTGATGCCCGCTAAGTTCCAGGGATTTTATAACATTTTTGTATAAGTGAACATGTGCGGGTGTGTTTATAAAAAATGCAATCCTCAAAAGTATACCCCCTTGAAATATTATCTCCCAATTATTATATTAAGTATTTTTCTTGAAGACCATGTCTTTTATAATCGCTAAAAGGACTTCAAGGCCGTGAGAAACTGGTTTTTTGGTGGAACCGTCAACATCGTAACGGACACCTATACTTACTTCTTTTATGCGAAGACCGGCACTTCCTGCATCTGCGAGCATTTCGCTTTCTATAGCCATTCCCTGTGCATTGAAACGGAAATTTCCAATTGTTGAAGCGGCAAAGGCACGAAAGCCGCTCTGTGAATCTGTGATCTTAAGGCCTGAATTTATGTTAGTGAACTTATCCAAGATGGTCTGGCCAATGCGACGGTATGCAGGAGTGCTTTTTTCCAGGCCATTTAAGTATCTGCTGCCGTTTACCATCTCAGCTTCGCCTTTAATTATTGGAGCCACTAATTTCGGGATTTCGGCAGGATTATGTTGGCCATCGGAGTCCATCGTTACAATTATGTCAGCACCCAGCATGACTGCGATTTCAAAACCGGTTTTAAGAGCAACTCCCTTTCCTTTATTTATCTCATGAACAATTACCTCAGCTCCAGCGTTCCTGGCAACCTCAGCTGTACGATCCAAGCTGCCATCATCGACCACGATAACTTTGTCTGCATACAATTTAGTGAGGTGAACCATGCTTCCTATGGGAATTTCTTCGTTATATGCAGGAAGAATTACTGAGATCTGTTGAGTAGTCGTGCGCATTGTTTGCGAATAATTACTCAAAGTTACGTATTCGTATTTGTTACTAACACTAGACTCACTACTCATCTGTATGTCCCCCCTGACTCACAATCGAAAGATATGCAATAAAATATTTAACTGTTTCAATTTATAGAAATATATTTAAGTAGAAATTCATATCCTTCTAAATTAAGTGAAGTGTACAAAAAAGAAAAATATTTAATACTCTTATTGAATATATGTAAAATTATGAACAAATTTGCATATTTATTAAAATTACAATTTAAAAATTAAAATAAATGAATATAAACTCTAAATAACTAAACTAGTTGTGATTCATTAGCTGGTTAATACCACATTTTAATTTATCTTTAAAAATACCAAAATATCAGTAATAATATAAAATTAGTCTAACTTTGCAAAAAAATTCATATCAATACACAAAACACAAGTTTTAATTAAATTGACCAGAAAAGACTATATATTTTCAAACCTGACTTTATGAGGAAAAGTTTTTATAATTTGTAATAAGTTAACTTAATGATCTGTTATTAATCCAATATGGATCGTTATTTTGTTATATCCACTTTTTAGTGGGATCATCGCATAACTCGCAAAGGAATCTTTATGCTAACAATCATCACGCCCATTACTGTTGCAACAATTGGTCTTCCTGAGTATTGGGGTGCAGTTATTATCGAGCTTTTACTACTTTTGTCTTTAATGGAGACTATAGCTGCAACCGATAAATGGAACAAAGATGTTAAATGTTCATTTACTATTGCAATTATTCCTTTGACTTTTAGTTTTATCGGAATTGCCATTTTTAAGATCATGGAAATTATTTGATTCTGTTCTGTATTACAGGACTTCTCAGGCTGTTTAATTATTCAGGTCATTTCTCAAATTTTGGCATATTTGGCCAAAAATAAAAAACTGCTGCTAGTTAAGCCTAGAAAATGAAGGTAAGAATGTTAAATTCAAGAGAGCCTCAGGATGTCTTCAGCAAGCAAGTGCCTAAGAATCTCATAACCAATATTTTATATTTTATAGTCAACCTCGCTAGTGGGCTATTCTTAGTACCATATTTTATTAATTCACTTGGTGTTGCGAGCTATGCAATGATCCCACTAGCGACCTCTTTTACAGCTTATGTAAATTTAATTATGGTATCACTTAATACCTCAGTTTCAAGACCTATAACGATTGAATTACAGAAAAAAGAGTTTAAAAAAGCAAATGTGACCTTTAACACTGCTCTATTTGGAACACTTGGAATTATTCTACTCATGTTTCCTGTAGTAGTTCTACTATCGTATTATTCTCCTTCCTTTTTTGAAGTTCCGTCAAACCAGGAAAATACTACGAGACTCCTTTTTCTTGGGGTTCTAAGTGCCTTCCTATTGCGGGCCTGGGGCAGTAATTTTGGAGTTTCTATTTTCGCCTACAATAGACTTGACTTTCTAAACATAATAAATGCCATAAATATTCTTGTTCAGGTTGGCCTAATAGTACTATTATTTAAGTTATATTCTCCAAATCTTGCTTACATAGGGTTAGCTTATCTGATCGCTGCCATAATTGCCTTTGCTCTTACTGTCTTTTTCTCATGCAGGATAAACCCTCATCTTAAGATAAATATAAAAGACTTTTGCAGATCAAAAGTAAAGGAAATTTCAGGGATGGCAGGCTGGGTCATCATTAGTCAGATCGGTTCTCTTCTTTTTCTCCAGATAGATCTTATAATTGTAACCAAATTATTTGGTACTCTTGCAGGTGGAGAATACTCAATAGCCTTTACATGGAGTTCAATGCTACGCACTATTGCAGGTGTGTTTATAAATATACTTACACCGGTGATTTTAAATTACTATATAAGGGGCAGAATTGAAGACCTTATAAGTTTATCAAAAAGTGCCATAAAACTTACAGGGTTTGCACTTGCTCTTCCAATTGGATTTATCTGTGGTTTTGCTCCACAACTCCTTTCCCTCTGGGTAGGCCCTGAATTTGTAAAACTCTCGCCACTGATGTTAATAATGCTGTCTCACCTTGCAATTAATCTTCCAGTAATGCTTCTCTTTGATATCAACGTTGCATACAACAAGGTACGAGTTCCAGGAATTGTCACATTTTGTATGGGAATAGGCAATTTTTTACTGGAGATAATGCTTCCGCTCCTCACTGGCTGGGGATATTATGGTGTTGCAATTGCAGGAGCGATTGTATTAACCCTTAAAAATGCACTTTTTATTCCCTGGTATGCTACTAAGGTCCTTGGAATTCCAAGAACCACTTTTGTGAGTTCCATGCTTCCTGGGTTCTTAGCAGTGTTTATAATAGCGGGTTCTTGCAGGTTTATTAATTTATTTGTACCGATTTCAGGGTTTGGAGCCTTGATTATATCTGGAATCGCTGTAACAATAGTATATATAGGTAGCATATGGACCTTTACTAAAGGAAATGCCGAATATCAAATGGTAATGTCTATGATTCCTTCTGCTATAAAACACAGACTTAAACTAAATATTAAAAGCAGTACGAAATAAAAATATTTAGTAAATGAAATTAGTCTCTTCTTTATAGATCAAAGCGTAAAACCCCGAAGTCTTAGCTTTGTGGTAGTTCACAGGGTTTTATAAGATAAGTTGAAAATTCCTGATTATTATATATATGGTATACATTTTTACAAGAATTGATTGAAGTTAGATGACTTTCATTAAATTGTCCAATATCTTTCCATACTGTGGAATAGGCTTGTTTTTCATACTGTGTTATTGAAAAATATTGAGTATTGTTAGCTGGAAAAATACCAGTTTCAAACGAACTTGAATCCGCTGGAAAACTGGACCAGGGTCTAACTGAGGACTTGTGAAGGAATGAATATTTTGAACCGTAGATAAGAGAAGAATACCGATTTAAAGGACTCAGTAATGTAATTGTAGGTATCTCTTCACTCTTAGAATCCAATAGCCATTTTCCTCCGGAGATATCATAAGCAGTGAACTGATCATTTGGATATGTGGTAATTGGAGATTGATATAATGAAGCAATCGCGGTGATCACAGATATAATAATAATGAGATTTAGAACTTTTCTGTATTGTTTATTCAAAAAAACCATAAAGTATCCTAACAGCAGGGGTGCAAATATCATATTTGCGTCTAAATTAATGAATCTGTATGGAGTATGAGCGCGAGAAGAGATAAACAGAAAGATATAGAAAATGCTACCAGAGATAAAGCATAAAGAAACCGGCTTCAGGTCCTCAAAATCTTGTTTTGGATTTTTAAAAATAATAAAAATTGAAATGAATGACAAAATATAGTACATTAATTCATCAAATGTCATAATTATCAATGACTTTACTGCTGTGAGATAACCCAGTTTATTAAGATATCCCGTTGCTACGGTCAATGTGGTATCACCTGAACTTTTCATGAGAAGACTATTTTCTGCTTGTTCAAGAATCTCAATGGCATTTTTTGTTAAGGAATACTGAGCCAGATACCAGATAGAAGAAGTTATTAGAAAAATCATGATTAACCGTAAAGATACTTTATAAGATTTGTGATCCAACAATGTCTCTTCAAAAAACATGCATATGAGATACAATAAAAGAATTAATGATATAATTGGATGAGTAAACGGAAGCACTAAGCAAAGTATAATAGCAAGAATTCTATATCTAAAATCAGTATTTTTATTAAGAATATAAAATAAAAGCGGTAACATTAAGGTTGAGATAAGCATGTAATATATTGTCGCAAAAAACCAAGCAAAGAATAGAGGTATTGAAGCTATAACCGAATATGTAATAAAATTATAGCCTTGTTTAAATGATTTTGCCCAGCAATAAATAGCCAGCATATAAATAATAATAAATAAAGATGGAATATATTTTGATACTTCCAGGGCAGAGATATTTACAATCTGACTTATTTGAGAAATAAGTACGGAAGTATATGGATAAAAATTGTAATCAGGAAGATAGCCATAAATGCTTATATCCATTGCATATCCTACATAGTCGGCATTATCTCCTCTCCCCATGATCAGAGTGTAGTTCCTTAATTTGGGAAGCAGAACTAATAAAATATTACAAAAAATTACCTGAAAAAACCCTATGTTGAATTGTTTCCTGTTTTCTGTATAAATAGAAGACCATAAAAGAAATATACCATTTATTAAACTGAATATTAAAGCTATCCAAAAAATTGACGGTGTAGCCCAATATATTGAGATCTCATATCCTGTAGCTGGTTTTCTTGCAATCAAGAAAAGAGAATACGATAGTAGTACAAAAGATATTGATGTAGATAATAACTGAAACTTATTAGAAAAGTATTTTGACATGTAATGTCTCCAGTTATATTAAGAGTCTAGCCGAAAACCCAAGGGCCTGGGGATGTATTTTGGTGCAAGCAATGGGGTATTTAAAATAAATAATATCAGATTGTAAAAACTACAATATTTATCAACACTCTGGATATAATATTTTAGCCTGCCAGTTTCTGTAGCGATTTTAGAATTCTGTGGAGAAACTTCATGGCATATAATATTACTAACTGAAGCAACTGGTACTAGCTTTGTTACATAGATTAAAATAAACATCCACCATGATATTGAACTGATGTGTATATAAATTTATTTATGAAGTTTTGAGTTAACAACAAGTGTTTATTGGTTTTTATTTGTAAACTTTAAAAAGAAAATGAATATTTTGATGCATTCATCCCACTGCTAAAATATGTGGTTTTTCTGCTTTCTTTCCTAAAATACATGGAAAATATCTATTAGTTATAACTATAGCAGGAATTAATGAAAGTAATACTAAAAATATACTGATTATAAAAAATAGAGTTTCACTAATTTTTAAGTTTAAGTGACTGAACAGGACTGGAAGTGTATATTTTAGTGTAGAGATTATTATATAATGGAATCCTAAAATAATTAGGCTATTTCTTCCATAAAACTGTAAAATTTTTGAGGGTTTTATCCTCTTAAATATATAAAAATACACAAGTATTCCAGAAAAAGCTGAAAGATAAAATAAGAAGTAGTTATTATAAATTAATTTATACATATCAACCCTGGAATTTGTAAAAGAGGACATTATGTGTATTAGAAAAAGAACAAAAATAAAAATATATCTTTTTCTAAAAAAAACAGTTTCATAGTTTTTTTTGAAAAAATGACCTGCTAAATAGAAAACCACACCTGTTAATGCTATATCAAAGCTCCAGGGCATTCTTAATGGAATATAAGTACTATATAAGAAACCAGTAAGTGAGAAGAATATTACCAGCGCTAAAAGCTGATAGTTTTCTTTAAGATTTTTTCTTGATATAAAAAACAAGATTTCAGTTATAAATAAACAGGGTAAAAACCACAATGGAGTATCTAAAAGATAACCATTTGCAGAACAAAAAATAGCGTAGAGGTTAAAAACTACACTCTTTTCAAATAGTTCAATATTATGAATCTGTGGTTGATATAAATAATCCATTGTAATATAAAACAGGTAAGCTATTGCTGAAAAAAAGAAATACGGGATAATTAAAGAATAAACTCTTTTTTTGAAATAAGTTTTCTCTATATTCATATATTTTTCAAAATTAATTAAATATCCAGATATGAAAAAAAACAATGGCATATGGAAGGAATATATATATTGATTTAATTTGTAAAATACTAATCCACTAAATAGAGTACTTAGATGACCAATAACAACAAGTATTATTGCCATACCTTTCAAGGAGTCTATCCAGTTATTTCGCATACAAGTCTCTTTATTACAGATTAAATTTATTAACAACGTTAAAGAAACTACTTTCCTTATATAACTTACTAACCTATTGTTTGAAGATAGTTGTTTGTGGATTAACTATAAAATGAGCCATTGACAGAGATCAATAAGCTCCGTTTTGAGAGAAAAGTTTCCTTTGAGGGTTTATTTAATTTAAGGACTTGATTTTGATCAAGTTGCACTCCACAGTTCGTTTCCATAATGATATGCCATGAATTTTCCACAAACATTTTTGAAAACAGAAGTGTCCGAAGTCATTTCTTATTTTTATATTAAGAAAACAGATATTAAGTCAATCGTATTTACACAACTTTTAGTATACGGTCAAACTGAGTAGAAAAATTTATTTTGTAAGACACACATACTTATAAATAATTTATAACAGTGGATTTGAGTTATCGAAAACATGTGCATAAAACTATCTTCATTTTCTTAAAAAAATGGATATATTTGCTTTTTTGGAGTTGATCAATAACTCACTACATTACTAAATTTGACCTATTCCAAAAATACCTGGCTGTATCTATATGCTTAAAATCAGAGTCAAAGCTACAGTTTTAGTACTGTTTTTCCTAGTTTTAATAGTAATATTTATGTCAATCTGTAAACAGGGTCCGATTACTCATGCTGAAACTACTTCTCAAAGCATCTTGGCTAAGAGCATAGTTGCTCCCAAGGTAAACCATAATCCAGGTAGTGCCATCTTTGGTAACTTGAAAATATATAATTAATCAAAAGTCGATGCACTAGGTGTATCCAAAATTTACAAATGTAATTAAGGTGTTCGGTATGGAAAGAGATCACTGTGCTCTGGTTCTTGGTGGATATGTAAATGGATATTCGATAATTCAGGAGTTACATGAGAAAAGAGTACAAGACATAATACTTTTTGATAGTTCTAAGAAGTTGGCATCATATAGCAATAAAATAAAAAAATTCATACTCATTGACGAAACCCCAGAAAGCCTGCTTAAAGAGATTAGAAATCTGCATGAAGAATATGAACGAGTAATTGTGTTTCCTTCCGATGATCTGTATCTTGAAAATTTGCATGCTATCTATGATAAAATCAGTCCTTTCTGCTTTTTACCCTTTAATCAAGAAAATCTGAAAGAATGTCTAGACAAATATGTTCAGTATTCATACTGTGAAGCATTAGGAGTACCATATCCCAAAACAATGGAAATACAAAAAAAAGAAGATATAGAAAACATAAAAAAGATTCAATTCCCGATCATCATTAAACCTAAAAAAAGAGAAGATATGAAGACAAATGTTTTTCGTAACTTAATTCTGACTGGTTTAAAAGAAGTTGAAAAAAACAGAAAGGATCTTGAAAGACACCTTGATACTGGAATAAGCTTTTTGGCTTCAGAAATAATTCCGGGGGACGGATCCTGCATATATGCATATGTAGCCTACAGAAATCAAGATGGAAAAATTCTGAATGAATGGACAGGAAAAAAGTTATCCCAGTATCCAAATGATTTTGGTGTATTTTCAAGTGCCTCAAATGAAGCCCCAGAAGAAATTCTCGAACAAGGAAGAATTTTATTAAATGGTATGAACATAAAAGGGATTGCTGAGCCCGAATTTAAATATGATCAGAGAGACAAAAAATACAAACTAATGGAAATAAACTTACGCTCAATGATGTGGCACAGGATGGGAAACCTTTCAGGAGTCAATTTACAATACTCTCAATACTTAGATGCTATTGGAAAAAAAGTGAAACCCCAAACTCAAATAAAAGACAAAAATATACATTTTGTATATATAAAACATGAAATAATTAACTTAGCAAAACGAAAAGGATACTATCGTATATTTTTCAGAAATCTTCTCCAAAGTGATAAAACATATCTTGCAGTATATGATGTAAAAGATATCAGACCATTCCTAACTGATTGCTGGGAAATTATACATCAGTTCCACACTTGAAGTCATTAGTTTCTCCGAATTCCGATTCTTAAATTCCTCTGAATTGGTCGTCTGTCAAGTCTTTTCAACTTTTCTGGGTTTTATTCAATTTAGCTTCTATTCATGTGTCGTCGGTAAAGTAAAGAATCATGAAAAATTACGTCGATTTCTTCAATATTTATCAAATTTTTTCAAAAAAGTATCATTGACCTTTGTGACTAATTAATCTTATAATAAGTCTTTAATTTCTCATATTTGAGAGTTCCTCTCTTTTACCGGATTTACATGTAATAAGCGTTGACCAAAAAATTTAACTAAGTTGAAAAGGATAGTCTTTTGAAAAAAATTAAGTTGGTTTGGAGGACTATCTGGCATAGACAGGGTAAAATTATCAAGCTGATAATTATTCTGGCAACAGACTCAAAATCATAAAAATGAGCCCAATAATAAGGCATTTAGAACCTCACAAAGCTCTTTGCCTGGAAACCGGAGCCAGTGTTATGGTGCACGATTCATACGTTGTCAATCCTGGAACAAAGAAAAACATTATGTATGAAAAACTAAAAGAAAATACCGAACTCTGGGACCTTTTTACTAGAAAAGAAGAGTACAATTTAACTTTCTCTGATCAGTATAATAGGTTTCCCTACTATCTAAGCAGTCACAGAAGCATTTTTGAGCCCAGTGTTTCCAAATTTCTATTCGAAAATGGGCTAAGACCACAGTATCCAGATGAAAAAAAATTTGCTGTTTGTCTTACTCATGATATTGACATTATTCAACCCAGTAGACTGTATTCAGTGTCTGAAGCCACAAGAGCTTTTGTAAAAGGAAACTTAATAGATGCCATAAAAATTTCTTTTTCTAGAGTTAATAAGAAACTAAATCCTTACTGGAACTTTAAAGAAATAATAGAGTTAGAAGCAAAATATGATGCAAAATCCAGCTTTTATTTTTTAACCCTAGAATCAGGAGAAAGTGACTATAGCTATAATATAGAGGACATCAAAGATGAATTAAATAATATATCAGACAATGGATGGGAACTTGGTCTTCATGGAGGAAATGAATCTTACAACAACCTTGAGGATATCAAGAAAAAAAAACAAAAGCTTGAAAAGGTTCTCGGCAAAAAAGTAATTGGATATAGAAATCACTATTTAAGATTTAAGGTACCGAATACTTGGGAATTATTGAGTAAAGCCGGTTTCAAATATGATTCTACATTTGGTTATGCTGACTGTGCTGGATTCCGAAATGGAATGTGCCATCCATTCAAACCTTTTAATGTGAATACTGGACAACAGATCGATATTCTGGAGATCCCCTTGACAATTATGGATTGTACTTTATTTGAAGATTACATGCGACTTGATTTTAAAAAAGCTTTGGAGTTCGTAAAGAATCTTATTGATACTGTTGAGCAGTACAATGGAGTGATTACAATACTCTGGCATAATACATACATGCAGGGAGAAAATTTGAAATTTTATGAGAAGATTTTGGAATATTGCTCTAAAAAGAATGCCTGGATTACAAGTGGAGAGGAAATTTGTAATCTAGTGTCATGACAATCTGATTATTGAATATAGTCTTTGCTTAGATCTCTACCAGCATATAAGGATATAAGACTGTGTTAAAATCTAAGCTATTCCTACAATGAGGATAATAGGCAACATTAACTTCAAATTTAGATCATAAATACAGACATTTTACCTGTCTTTCCGCAAATGATTTCTTCAGATAAATAATATTCTTGTTGTCGTTTTTGGAGAAATTTTCATGATTATTAAGATTATCTGAGATCTCAATTGTTACTACCAAAACACTAAGGTTTAAATGAATGAGTAAACGGAGAAATACAATTCAAAATTAATAAAAAAATGGTAAAAAAAACAATATGTGATTTTAATGACATATCAAAAATTTATAAAAGATGTGGGGTTAATAGGAATCACTCAGGCCCTAATAGGTCTAAGTAGCTTCTTTTTGCTTCCAGTAATCACAAAAACTCTGGGGTCTCAGGATTATGGAATCTGGGCACAAATAAATATTACTGTGTCTCTTTTATCTCCTCTTGCTCTAATGGGCTTATCTATGGGAGTTGTAAGATTTCTCTCTTCAGAAAAAGATAAAAAAAAATTAAGAGAAGGATTTTTTTCTGTAATATTTTTTGTGGCTTTTACTGGATTACTAGTATCTATAGTGGTATTTCTCTTATCTGATTTTTTGGCTTCAAGTATATTCAAAGATATAAGTACATCAGGTTTCATAAAAGTGGGAGCTTTTATGATTTTTTTTAGTGCAATTGATCAAATTTCAATTTTTTATTTTAGAGTATCCCGACAAACCAATAAATTTGCCTTTTTAACTTTATTTCAGACATTTGGGCAATTAATTTTAATTTTATTATTTATCTTTATGGAATTAGGCTTGTTTGGAGTTATACTAGCTGTACTAATTATTCAGGGATTATTGTTCATAATTTCCATTTATAAGATTGTATCCGAGGTAGGCTTTGAAATCCCAAAATTTAATCAGATCGGTGAATATTTGAAATACTCTATACCATTAACTCCAAATTCTCTTATCAGATGGATAACTGATTCAAGTGATAGATATATGGTCAGTTATTTTTTAGGCTTAAGCCAAGCCGGGATTTATTCAGCTTCGTATACCATTGGAAATCTGATTCATTTGTTTATTACACCAATCCAACTTATTCTGTTTCCAGAACTTTCGCGTTTATATGATGAAGGAAAAATCGATGAAGTAAAGGTTTATTTAGATTATTCAATGAAATATTTCCTTTTAATAGCAATTCCTGCTGTTTTTGGATTATCTGCACTTTCAAAGCCCATGTTGGAAATTTTTACAACACAAGAATTTATTTCAGGAAATGTTGTTATTCCTTTTATTGCTTTGTCAGGACTTTTATCAGGTATTTTTCAGATAATTATTAATATTACACACCTTGTAAAAAAAACAAAGTTCAACTTATACATCCATATCTTTGCTGCCTTATTAAACATAGTTTTTAATATTATATTGATACCGTCAATTGGAATTGTTGGAGCAGCAATTGCAACTTTAATTTCATATACATTAATGGTAGCAACTTGTATCCTTGTTTCTTTTAAGCATATTGAATTCAATTTAAATTTAGGTTTTGTTTTGAAAAGTATCATGGCTTCTTTAATCATGTTAGGAGTTATTTCTTGTTTTAATCCCTCTAATATTATGAATTTTTTCATTTCGGTATTATTGGGTGTATTTGTGTATTTTTCCATAATGATTTTAATCAAAGGGATTAGTAAAAATGAATTAAATTTACTAAAAAGCTTCAGTATTACCTCTTAACCCCACATTTTTAAGCACATTTGTGCAGCTTTTTAATAAAATATTATTTTGAATACGGTTCAATAGACACAAGTGAACTACCTCTCCCCTAATTCTTCGCCTTTCGGCTCAGTTTAAAGGGAGAAACTTCCTGGTTCATTCCCTTCTCTTTCGAAAACAAGTCCCCAAATCCTTCCCCACGTTCCGCAGGCGTCCCATCAATTATCCTGCAACAGGATAAAGAAAAATATACTATTTTCCTGAACAAACGTTGTTTGTACTACAAATTAACATGGATAACACTAACTATGAAATAAGAGAATGAAAAACAGTATTTATCTTGAAAGTTCATCCATACGTCTTGCAAAGGTTCTTGCCATTTCTCTTTGGCTATATTTTTCTATTTGACCTCTTCTTCCATTATATAAAACTCTACCTTTCGTTTTATATTCAAAATAACATTGTACTAAATATTCTTTTAACTCCTGAATAGAAGAGGTATAAATTCCAACTCCCGTTTCTTCCAACAGATCCTTGACAACACCACCAACAGAAGGCCCAATTGCTATAATTGGCCTTTGTGCAGCAAGATACTCAAAAATTTTTCCAGTATACACACCCGATTCCTTTGGATTATCCCATAATAGCAGAAGCAATAATTGTGATTCTCTCTGCTTAGTAACCACAAGGTTTCTAGAAACAAAACCATAATAATTAGTTACATCTTTTAAATTGTATTTTTCAATATCCTTATACAACCAATCCTCTTGTTTACCATAAAATCTAATATTTATATCATTTTTATCAATTTTGTTTTCTGAAATTAATTCATTAATGGCTTTGAACAATTTAGATGGATCCCTTTTTCCTTGATAGAGGGTACCAGTATATGTAATAGTAAACTTATCTGTGATATCCACAACTGAGTTATCTATGTCTTTTGGATCGAAACCATTGGGAGCAACAAAAACTTTGTTTTCGCCATGCAATTTTTTCAAATCATTAGCTAAATATGTGGAAACTGTTGTTATAGCATTTGATTCAGTTAACGTTTTTACTTCAAGCTTTTTTTCGAAAAATTTCCTTATGAAACTATATTTATAATAATGATTCTGTGACCAAAGGTCTCTTAAATCAGCAATCCATGGAATATTAAACTCCTTTTTTAAATCATTTGCGACAAGGTGAGTAACGATAGGAGAAGAACTACTTATTATTACCTTTATGTCCTCTTTTTCTAAAATGTCAGTACCAATTATTTTCAGTGATTTTTTCCATTTTTTATGGATATCCGGGTATGTAACAATCTCAGCAATAGATAATACAAATAAGTATCTTATCGATTTTTTATTCTTTTGAGTATTAATTTTGAGTTTCTTTTTAACCCCATAAACTGGATCTGATCCAAAATATTTATACAACAAATTCAATAAAAAATCATCAGGAGAAGGAGCTTGTATAATTCTAAATTGTGAATCTGATTCCTCATGTAATTCTTTCGTCAATATTATAGGTTCCCATCCAAATTCAGGAAGGTATCTGGCAAGACCTTGCATACGTAAACCCCCTATTTCTGGGTCCGGTGGAAAATAGTAAGAGATCAATAGTGCTTTTTTCAAAAATAAGTCCCCCTATTAAGTATCAATATACCGGCAGTTTACATAATATAATTCAAATCCATTATTTGAATAAATTTTATCAAGACTTGAATCAAAATTTAATTTTTCAAAATCACTTAAAGTCCACCTATCTTTTGCAATATCAGGAAATATTTTTTCTGCTGTAACCTTGTCTCTCTCGGTTATTGCTAGATATAAATCATTTTTGCGAATGTAAGATTCAGAAAGAGATGAATAATTATTATATCCAAAATGATAAGGGACGGCTAGTTCTTTCGGTATTGTCCATTCCATTTGTATCTTTTCTACTGGAATCAACAATATAAGCGCAAATTTGTATGGAACTATATACATTCCAGTGATTTCCATATCGATATTACGTGTCTTAAAAAACCATTTAATTCCCTCAAAACTAGTTTCTGTGGTTTGGGGGTTTGATTCTAATTTATAATTTGAGGGATATAGAAGCATCATGCCATTGAAGAACACCCCAACTAACATAAAAATAATACACAAACAGACGATTTTTAAAATCGAACCCCTATACTGATACCTAACTCTCCTAATTTCATGGTTTAGAAAATATCCAATGAAAATTGTGCATATTACAACTATATAATAAATTATTCTTAATGGTCCAAAAGCTAAGTTTAAAAAATAAAGTAAAAAGAAAAATAAAACCGTACAAAATAACGGCCCATACAATGAAAATATAGTTTTTAACCCTAGGCTTGAATAGTTTAACCTTCTCTCTTTCAATAATAATGGAATACAAAGTAAAGAAACTAAAAAATAAATTGCCGTTGAGCCAAGAGTTTTAATAACATAGTCAATGACATTATATCCATAACCCTCAGCAGTATGCACATCTGATACAAGAGAATCTAGTTTTGTAGTTCCTCCTTCGTTAATTAAAATACTAATGTTTCTTATTGTTCGGTCCCAAACACCAAAAGAAGATATCCACGTAACTCCCCATACAAATAATAGCAAGACTAACGTAAATTTAAAGATGTGCTTGGTTCTTATGGAACAATCGTTAATAGAAGTTTTCGAATTTATTTTCAGTACTGAAAGCAACTTACTTGGATAGTGAAAAGATACAAGCAAGATAATTAAGAAAAGAGTGGGAACAGGATGAAATATTGGAAACATAAACACTAGAATTACAATTAGAATCTCCCATTCTGCACTGGTTTTAGTTAATATTTTTAAAAATATAAAAAGAAAAAGTGGGATAAAATGATTAGCTAGAGCATTTGGTGTAAAATTTAAGTACCATCCATTTATAAAAGTCATACTTGCAACAGTAGTCAGTATAAGCTGAGCTCTATTTGGCAATATTGACTTTGAAAAAATATACATAAAAGGTACATACAACATTCCAAAGAGTAAAGGAATATATTTATGTAAAATAATAATATCCAAATTAAGGATCAATGAAATTTGTGATGCATAAACATGAACAAAAGGATAAAAAAGTTCATCAGGAATATGACCACTTTCAACGATAGACTTAACATGTCCAATATGAGCACCCGGATCACCATTAAAACTCCATCCATAATAATTCCTGATAACAAATAGAGACAAAGCTATAACATAAACAATATATATAATCAGTAAGCCAAAAATCCAAAGATTTTTTGATTCCACATGCTCATTTACAATTTGAGATATAACAATGACAACACTTAGGAATATGCAGAACCCTAAAGAAAACCACACAATCAAAGGTGTACCTGTATAAACAGAGGCTTCGTAACCTTTAGCAGGTGAGTTATGTGCCACGATTAAAGAATAAGTGATCAATATGAACTGAAGTATATATAGGAAAAAAACGCTCCTTTTATTGCAAAATATTAAGTTCAGATTCATATATATCTCAAACCCTACTTTAATAATTATTTTGTGAATAATTCAAGGTATATATCTGAAATTAGATCCCAATCCAAATTTGTTTTAGCGTATTTTCTGGCATTTATCTAATGTTTTAAAATATCTTTTATAATATATTATAACAGTACACCTAAAGCAATATACAGTAATCCAGAAACTTTTACTGCAAAGAATGTAAGAGTCTGATCTTCATACTCTAAAGTCACATAATAACAACTTATTATCAGTAATTAGTGACAGCAGTTATTATTGCTATTAATTTGAGAGTATACTTTATAAATATTTTCTGCAATAGAACTCCACGAAAATTGGCTAGAATATTCTTTGATAAGATCAGAATCCCAATTATGATTTAACCCCAATAATATATTCTCAGCAAGTTCTTTTGATCTTGCAGGTTCACATAGTAGCCCATAGTCTTCAGTTACAATAATCTCGGGGACTCCCCCCACTTTTGTACCAATAAAGGGTTTACCACAACCCAAACATTCAAACATAACAGTTGGATTTCCTTCATTCAAACTAGGCAACACAAACAGATCACATGAGTTAATCCATTGGGGAATCTCATCGTGATTTTTACTGCCAACAAGTTTTATATAATCTTTCATACCTAGCTCATCTACAAGTTTTACCAAATGATCATGTAACTTGCCTTCTCCTATAATAATACAAAGAGAGTTTTTTCTTTGATTCACAACTTCAGACATTGCTGTTATTAAATATTCATGCCCTTTTACTGTACTATATAGGTTGGCTACATTTAAAATTATTTTTGTATCAGGCGGCAACCCAAGTTTTGTTCGGCAGATTGACATGTCCATGGGATAAAATTTATTGGAATCATAGCCATTTGTAACATTACGAATTTTATCCAATGAAATTCCAACATCATGGAATAAACTTATATCCCCACGCCTTACACGAATAATCGAATCACTGATTTCCCATGCTTTGACAAATTGAGAATCTTTGTTTCTAATAGCCTTCATAAAAGTTTCTGAAGTGTGTTCAGTAATTATTAGCGGTACATTGATATCTTTTTTCAATTTTGCAGCAACTACCCCTGAAGGCCAGGTATAATGTGCATGAATATAGTCAAACCTGAGATTCCTTTTTTTTATAAACTTAATTATTGCAGAATACTCTATTGAAGCCCAGAGATCGCGTGAATAGAAATAAAACAATGGAATATTAAGATAATTTAGAAAATAAACATGCACATTATCAAAAATATAGTCTTTATGCTGAACCTTTCTTAGATAATCCATACCATAAGCCACAGGACAGATAACATAGATATTCTCAAAGTAATTTTTTAAGTATTTGAGCTGCTCTTTGACAAATACATTGCTTATATATTCATCCTTAATATCTGGAAAATCATTGCTTATTATGAGCAGATTTTTTGTTTTCGTATTATCAACTCACTAATAGCATTATATATTCTTTTTTAGAGTTCATTTTATATTGCATGTTACATTTGCAATTGCAACTATGTGGATAATATTCAGTTGTACAAACCAAAATATTATCACTCATAATGATCATCAATTGACTTTTACATTTGAAACTGCACACCTAACTTTACCTGAATTCTCCTTCAGAATTTCATCAACAATCTCTACATTAACATTGACTTCTGGGCCTATAATTTCCTTAATATCGTATTTTATTTGAGAGATTGTATTTTGTGAGAAGCCAGTGCTTTTAACAACCAATACTCTAATAAGATCCTTTTTTTCCTGAATTACCTTAAATTGTTCAATTTCTAAAAATTTTTTAAGTATTATTGGCCATGTCCTTGGAGAAAGAGTCCTGCCATCTGGCATATGCATAAAAGAATCTGTCCTACCTTCTATTAATTTCATAAGAGGTAAACCTCTTCCACAAGGACACAATTCATCACTTGGAATTCCAATATCTCCTATATTATATCTGATTAAAGGCATGCAATAGTTATACAATCCAGTGTATGTGATTTCTCCTTTTTCTCCAGGGGAAACATTTTCTCCATTCTCAATAAATTCCATAACTACAGCATCTGTATCTATATGATAGCCAGCATGTTCACTGCATTCCCATGCGGTCCTGTTTAATTCTACGCAACCAAAGTGGTCAATCATCTCAACATCAAAAACAGAATTTACAAGTTTTCTAGTTTCTGGGTCTAAAAGCTCAGATGTTCCAAACACAACTTTAGGATTAATACCTCTGATATCATCTGTTTTAACAGCTTCTGCTAACTGTCCAATTGAAGAAGTGTAACCATCAAGTACCTCTGGTTTAAATTTTGTTAATTTATCGACTAACACGTCCATATGTTCAAATGGAGACATTGTAATAGGATGATAAAATTTTAATTTTTGAAACCAAAGGGGTTTATGATGACGGTAGGGATTTGCAAAAACAACCCATCTGCTCCTTAATTTTAATCCATTTTCGATATGAGAACGTAGATTAATAGCTTTACTAAAATCATCTGCCGCTTCATCAAATACAACTACTAAAGGGATTCCAGTCGAACCACTTGTCTGATTAACCACGCATTTTCTTAAATTGGTACCTTTTGATAGCCTTGCTTCAAGTTTTTGTTGTTTAAGTTCTTCTTTTGTTGTAAAAGGAATCTTTGATAGATCATTTAGTGTCCTGATATCATCAGGATAAATCCCTGCCTCTTTGAATTTTTTATGATAAAACTCAGTATTTTCATAGGCATGCTTCACTATTGACCTGAGTTTTTTAGTCTGCAATTCCTCAAGTTCTGAAGGCTTAAGCCACTGATTTCTTCGAGCCTCATGAAGTAATCTTAACTTATTTACTGAGCCCATAAGTCCCACTTTCTCCTGAGTTTTATGCAGATGGCAACATAACCACTTCTTCTCTACGGCCCCATAAATCCTGTTCAGCTCGGACCCAGTCTACAAATTTATTCAGACCTTTCTTGATATCAAACAATGGTGTATATCCAATCAGTTTATTCCCAAAATCAACATCAGCAAGTGTAATTTCTGCATCGCCTTTTTGCTTTCCGGCATTTAGTACACACGAATTTGAAAAGGTAATATCCCTTAAATTTTCGATCAGGTCATTAACGCTGATCCGATTTCCACTTCCGATATTCAGAACTTTCCCATCAGTGGCTTTGTTATCAAGAAGCCTTTTATTTGCTTCCACTACATCTTCAATATAAGTAAAATCCCTGGTCTGTTCTCCGTCACCAAAAACAGTAATAGGTTCATTTAAAAGCATTTTTCGGGTAAATATTGAAATCGCAAGGTCAGGCCTCATCCTGGGCCCATATACAGTAAAATAACGCAATGAAGTTGTAGGCAGGCCATATACTTCATTAAAAACCCTGCAATAGTGTTCTGCTGCAAGTTTGCTGACGCCATAAGGAGAAACAGGCTCAGCTGGATGCTGCTCATCAAAAGGAAGATATTTAACTTTCCCATAAATCGAAGACGAAGAAGCATTGATTACCTTTTTAACATCTGCTTCCAGTGAAGCTCGAAGCACATTCAGAGTGCCCAACACGTTCACTTCATTTGATTTAAATGGGTCATCGACTGAAATTCGGACTCCTGCCTGAGCTGCTTCATGGTACACATAATCTACCGTGTTATCAATTATTTCTCTCATTCTTCCAAGGTTTCTTACATCAGCCTGAATGAAACTGGCATCTCCACTCTTAAGGACAAGATCTATGTTTCTTAGTTTTAGATCAACTGAATAATAAGGATCAAGATTATCCACAATGATAATCTCATGCCCATCTTTTGCGAAACTCTCTGCGATATGTGACCCAATAAAACCTGCTCCCCCAGTGACAACGATCTTTGACACTTAACTCAACCCCCCAAATAAATATATTATTTTTTCCAGTATGCCTTATGGCTATTTTTTTACAAGATATGCTGCAATATGCAATCCGATAAAGCCTGCTCCTTCAGTAACAACCATCTTTGGCACTTAAATCAACTCTGCATATAATTTCATTGTTTTTTGCACAGTATCTTTCCACGAATAATTTTCTACAACCTTTTTTCTCCCATTTTCACCAAATTTTTTTGCTAAAGTAGGGTCAGACAATATTTGAGACGTTTTTTCTGCCAGCGTATCTGGATCTTTTAAAGGCACAAGAAACCCACTGCCATCAACGATATCAACTAGGTGTGGTAATCCAGTACATACAACAGGAATGCCACATGACATGGCTTCCAAAATAACTCTTGGAACGCCTTCTCTGAGGCTTGGTAATAGTAAAACATTTGAGCTATGATATAACTGAACAATCTCCGAATTCGGAACAAAATCTTTTATTGTAATACTATTTTGCAGATTCAATTCATTGATTCGTTGCATAATTTTTTCTTTTTTAGGACCCCTTCCAACCATTGTAAGAGATACTTCAGGGTATTTCTGCTTTAAGAGACTAAATGCCTCAATTAAGTATTCAACACCTTTTCCAGGAACGTATCTCCCAATCCATAACAGGTTTTTCTTCTTGAAGTCTGGTTCTTTAAGAGGAATAAATCGATCAGTATCAATACCATTATGGATTACAGCTATTTTTTCCGGTTTAACGCCAAAGTCTATCATTTCACTTTTTTCAATGTCTGTATAACAAATAATTTTGTCAGCAGCATCAAAAGTCATTTTTGCTACGGTTGCATTGTATACATTCTGAACTAACTTCGGAGCCCTTTGAGAATTTAATCCTCCATGGGTTGTAATCACCAGGGGAGACGAACCCATTTTTCGAAGTATCGCGCAAAGATTTGTTGAAAAACATAAATGAGAATGAGCATGTATTATATCGTAATTATGCATGTTTTTGAACAAATCCAGAATCATGCTGGGTGCAATAGAATTTCCAAATATTTGCATAAATGGCTTAAATCCATGGACATCATAGTTATAAGTAGATGAGATTACAGGATTAGAATCAATACAAGTATAGACAGTTAAATTGTGCCCCATATTTATCTGTTCTTTTGACATTTCATGAGCATGAAGCCCTATTCCCCCCATCACAGAGGGATATAGATCAGCTGCAACACGTAATATTCTCAAGGAAAATCCCCCTAAAGATGCCCCTACAATTTGATCTTTTAAATTCAGTATAAAGTATCCTTGGCTTTTGTGAATTTAATTTGCTGTAACGAAAACTATCGCCGTTGATCACTCAAGTTTTTTTAGAACTCTAGCAGGGCAGCCAATTACAACCGTATTGGGTTCTACATTTTTCATAACAACACTCCCAGCTCCAACAACACTATTTTCCCCTATTGTAATTCCTGCAAGAATTATACTCCCAGGAGCAATCCAAGCACCTCTTTTTACAGTTACAGGTTTTACTTCCCTTGGATAATAATTTGTTTTAAGATATTGGGAACAGGTGGGGTTTGAATGTGCAAAGACCATTGTTCCCATCCCGATACCAACGTAATCTTCTATTGTAATTAACTCAGGATATAGATCATCGAGATGAACTCCAGACCCTAAAAATACGTGTTTTCCAATTTTTACGCCCCTCATCCGCTGGAGTTTTACAGATATTCCAAAATGCGGACAAACTTTAGCCATCGTCTGCAATATCCAGTTAACTGCATAAAGAAAATAAAATTTAATTACACCAGATGAACCACTGTAACCATGATACTCCATAAGTTCCCGTACATTAATTTCCTCAGGTTCTTCCATAGATTCCCACTTCTAAAACCTTTCACTGAATTTGTATCCAAGTTCATCTTTCGAAACCATATTTATGAGACCCCATTTTAACCCGGAATCACAGATCCTCATTGTAAGCAGGTATAATCATAAGAATCAAACTCAGAATCCCTCTTATCTAAGATGATAATGGCTCTAAATCCCCAGCTTATGGAATTGTTCCCGGCCTTAAGATATAAAATTACCAGCTATCTCAAAGACCAACTATCCCAAAGCGAAAAATCAAACAACTCCAAATTTAAACATAGTCGTCAAAATTTTTAAAAATGACAACCCATACACTAGATACATTTACAATTTTCACTCCCTTAAAAAGGAATCAAAATACCCCACACAACTCCTTTATCAGCCAAACTTTATAACAGGTTAATATTTTTAATAATATATCTATGGATTAATACACTAACTAGAAAACCAAAAGATATAAAGGTGTAGTAAACACAAAGTAGGAATAATTATAGACAAGTTTTCTTATTTGAATAATTTAAAATGTAGGCGAATAAACAGAATATGACTTATACCTAGATATCCAAAATTTCTGGATATTACACGTGCAACTCGGACAAAAATGCATCTAATATATTTTGGTCTTTGTTTTGTTACACTATGAGTTACAAATTCACCTACTGTGATACTTTAGGTATAAGTATATACCAAGGCAACAAGCTCCTCTTCGTTTTCAAAATCACAATAAGCTTAATCTCATTTAGAACTGATGAAGTTAATGTAAATGCATGCCAAAAAAGTAAAAACACAAGTTAGACCAGATCATCTGAAGAGGTTATTCCCTATCTATAGCTGAGTTAAGGTTTTAAATATGCCTGAGAGCAAGAGTTGTCTAAAATTTCTTTAATATTGGTAAAGTGGAATTCTTTTAACAATCCTTCAAGTTTTAATAAGCTAGAATTTATTCCATAATAAGCGACAAATCTTGAAAATAAAGGTAATTTTAGACGGGGGGTTTTCGGATAAGTTTCCCAGGGGTGAATATAAACGATAGCTGGCCTCTTTTTATTAATATATTTAATACCAAATATTAAAAACCAGAGTGGTAAAACACGAAGATAAAAGCCACCAGCTAGAGGGAAATTTATACCAAAATTAAGAACTGTCATCGGAAATTCTATAATGTTGCCGTTTGGATCATTTTTTGTCACATTATCTTTAGAAGGCCTATAAATGTTTACAGGTGCTTTGGGCTCACCATACAACATTGTTTTTATAGGAAAGATACTTGAATCATATTTGAATCCATATTTCCCCAGAACTTCAAAAGCCCATTTAGTAGAATTGTCTATTGAAAAACTGGGTGCACGAAAACCAATTGGCTTTTCTCCGGTAATTGACTCCAGAAGATTAACCGATTTTATAATTTCATCCTCAAACGCGTCTTTGCCTAACTCATGAAGGGTCTTATGTGAATAGGCATGCGATTGAATCTCGTGCCCCTTCTCATGGATGTATTTTACTAGTTCAGGATGTCTTTCAGCAAAAGTACCAAGTACACAAAATGTCACACGTAAATTGTATTTATCTAACAAATCTAGAATAGGCTTTACGGCTTCAAGATCCTGATCAACTTTTTCAGATGGAAGATAATCTATCAAAAATTCATTAGAGTACCAGTGCTCAAGATCTATGACCAGTGCATTTTTCATTGTAAGTCCCCCCAAACATAGAAATTTATATAGAGATGTTTTACTCTAAAAATTGAGTAAAAGTATTAGCTTTTAATAAATCCCTGATCGTCCCCACAATCGATTTCAGTAAAATTATTCTTATAAATATCATTATTCACGTATTTTTTGCGACCCAGAACGACTTCATGAATCACGTGACCTATACTATACGCAGACAGCGCGGCAATAATAAGAGTCAAGTGCAAGGTCCCCTATTCTCATATGATGACGGCTCAAAATTCCAGCTTATGAAACTGATCTTGATCTTCAAAGATGAGATGGCAAACTATTTTACAGGCTAGCTATCTCAAAGCGAAAAATCAAATAATTTAGATTCAGGTTTCATAGTCCAAATTTTCGAAAGTAACAACTATGTTAGATGCATTTCCAATTTTCATCCTTTCAAACAGGAGACCAAAAGATCCCACACAACTCTGTTATTAACCAGACGTTATAACAATTTAATATTTTTAATAATATGTTCACTAATTAATACACTAACTAGAGAATAAAACGATATAAATGGTTAGTAAACACAAAATAGGAATAATTATAGACATGAAAAACTAGATTAAATAATTATAAATGTTAGTGCAAATCAAAGTTGCTGTAAATTCAAAGTCAAGTTTTTGCATACTATGGAAAAAATTGATCTTCCGGCATGGAATTTTCTACCCCACAACTTTTTAAAATTTGTGGTTTTTCAGAAAAACTGGCATACTATCCTGTAAGTCGTTATGGATAAAAGTAAATCTCACATATTTATTGAAAAATATAAGAATTTAATTAAGTATTAAACGCACATGATATTCTTCGAATTGCAGGCACAAAGAAACGAAAGTACTTTTCACCTCATCCCTTTTGACTATCGACTGCGTCATTACCTTGGCTAGTAAGGTTGTCCTAACTATGGTTTTTCAAACCATTTCTAAACTAATCAGCAAATTGCCATCAAAGGCTTAAATTTGATAAGGAGCAGAAAATTAAAAAGAGTATTGTAAGCCAGTTTTGTTCCGTACTTTAATGCCAATTGAGTGTATACAATTATGACAATAGTTTCTAAATACATTTTCTCTAGCTGTTTTATAGATGGTATTACTTTTAATTAAATATCAAATATTACACAGATGACAAAAATCAAAGTAGTAAAATATTAAAAAATCAGTTGCCTGCCCGATATAAAATCTATTTCAAAAGAGGGGCTTACTATGCCTTATCCAATTGTACATATACTGTTTTTTATATTCTGTATCAGTGCAGTAGCTGTGTATGCGACTGTTAGATCAATTTTTCGTGAGGGATCCTCTTTTGGGAGTTTAATGCCTTTAATGTTGTTACTATTTGTAGGTAGCTTATGTTCGCTATTTCCAGACATCACAGCCGTTTATAATTTACTTGTAAATGGCACTATGGGGCATTGCTGGATTGGCACATTTCCAACACATTCACTTCTATTCAGTTTTTTTGCAATCCTGTTCGGAACACTTGTAGGATATATTGCATATAGAGAAATTAGTAAGGCAATATACCTAGGCCTTTTTGGCGAAGCTGCTTTCTTTTCTCATCTATTGCTAGACGATGCCTGTGGTGCCAGTTGTACTTATTTCTATCCAGTATACAATAAACCCATTAGCATATTCTCAATGATGAACATAGGTTTCCAGGAAACTGGACTTCTTCATTATTTAATATCATCTTTTGTATTCGTCTCATTTATTTGTTTTTTTATAATGATGACACTATTTTCATTGAACCGATTTGGCTTTGAGTTCAAATATAAATCATAAGAATAGCAGGCTACAACATAAAGAAAATGGTAGGTTTCGTGAAAAAAACATGCCTTATAAAAACCTGCC
This sequence comes from Methanosarcina sp. Kolksee, assembly GCF_000969945.1. Taxonomy (NCBI): domain Archaea; kingdom Methanobacteriati; phylum Methanobacteriota; class Methanomicrobia; order Methanosarcinales; family Methanosarcinaceae; genus Methanosarcina; species Methanosarcina sp. Kolksee. Next base: position 10,944 of record NZ_CP009523.1, on the reverse strand, counting down.
TCTATGGATCAATGTAACTAAAAAACAGGGGGTTTGAAAATCGAAAACTTGGAACTTCCTGCTAAGAACAAGGAAAATATAAGCTGTCTGGAAGCAGAATATCAGGAAACTAATGAGCTTGAAAACCTGAAAATCAGGAATAAGAAAGTTTATGTGGGAATCCCTATTCTTGCCATGACTTTTGCAGAAGTCCTGATATATTTTGGGAAGATAAACGAAGCTCTCTGGATACACATGGCCATCCTGATAGGCCTCTCTCTTTCCACAACACTCACAAAAAACGAAGACATTTATAAGACCTACCAGGCCCTGATGCTTCTTCCACTCCTTCGCCTAGTCAGCCTCTCGATGCCTATCTTTTTTGACACAACCCTTTACTCTTTTATTTTTATCTATGCTCCCCTGGCAATCCCGGTAACGATTAATGTCGCCTATCAGAAGTTGACACGTGAAGATATGGGACTTACTCTCAGTAAGATATGGTTTTATCTCCCACTTTCGGTACTGATAGGCTTCGGATTAGGGATAGGGGAATACATGGTCATCCAGGCAGGATACCTTATTCCAGATCTCTCCCCACTGAACCTCTTAAAGCTAGCAGTGGTTATGGTCTTCTTTGTAGGGCTTATAGAAGAAGTAATATTCAGGTCGATTATTCAGACAAGACTCAATAAGATCTATGGAACATGGGGAGGAATAATACTTTCAAGCATTCTTTTCGGCTTCATGCACTCCGCCTATGGAACTTTTTATGAAGTATTATACACATTATTTGTAGGAGCCATCATAGGTTATATGTTCTACAAAACCCGAAGCCTGCCGTTGATAACACTTATCCACGGCTTTGTAAATATATTTTTGTTTGGCGTTATTCCTCATCTTGGTTCTGGCCTCGGGCTGCTTTGATGTTTTTTGGATTTATACTCCTTTAAGGAAAGAAGAGAAAAAGAAGGAGAGATCAGTTAAGAGAATCAGTGAACTACCCCTAAGCTAAAGACTTCGGGGTTTTACGCTTCTACCTATAAACGTGGTGCAAAAAAAATATGAGGATTAAGATGAAAAATATCAAAAACCCTGAATAAACCACCAGTTACAAAATCAAATCACTGCAATTTTATAGACAAGAATTGCAATGAAAGATACCAACAGTGGCCCAATCCCCATATTTAAAGAACTTTCCAGAGCTTTTCCCTGAAACTTTGATGCTGACAGAATCTCCTTAAGCGAAAGAAAGAAAATCAATCCAATTACAGCTACGAGCCTGAATTTAGGAAGTCCTGGTGCAGTTAGCATTGAGAGAGCACTGGAAGAAAGTATGCTCGACGAAATTATACTTGTTAGCCTGTTAAACCCCTCCTAGTATATTGTTTTTGAAATGAATTTCGATAAACCTCTAACTTCAACAAATTGCTTATATTCATTATAAACAACCAACCAAAAATTGGCATTTTTCGAATTTTTCTATACACTAAAATATTCATCTCTAAAATAACCCTAGAGTAGAACTACTTGAGCTATTTTGGGTATAGACGTTTATTACGGAGTGAATCATTCAAATTTTACTAATTTTTTAGTATATAATTAGAAAACTAGCCGATAAATAAACATAATAGAATAAATTATTCTTATGATTACTAATTACAAAAAATTAGGACAAAATAAACAAGGTCAAAGAAGTTTTTAAGTATTTTTATATTATATTGCAGACAGCCACCCAACCCAAAAGGATGGGATAAGCTTCGGGCCGCCTGCCCGGTTTTTCGGGACTTAGAAATCATCACATCTTCTGGCTCTTCGCTATTCCGTATGGATAAGATGATTTTCAACTCAAGACCGCATTGGTTTTTATGAGAATATTATGAGGATATCCACACAAAACAACGAAGAGCCCATCTTCTTTGTCCGGATTTCATAGATTTATATGAAGAAGCGTAAAAACCCTGAGTCTTTAACTTAGGAGTAGTTTGCGCAATTGAGACTCTCTATTTAATTTTCCCAGTGACGAAAAGAATCAGTTTACCTAATTGTGAAAGTTTACACTCATTTCGCAATAAATCTATGCAATAAGTCTAGATTTTTTGCACCAGAAACACAGAATTTCCACAAAGCCAATTTGTACATTGGATATTGTTTTGAGCTTAAGACATTAAGACATGAAATTTTTTACCCAATAATTTCTGGATATTTGTGAGTTTACAGAAAAAATCAGCATACTGTATGAATGAGACTCAAAATATTTAGAAACTATTATTCATAAGGAAATAAAATTCTATTGAATTTATCTAGTTTGATAAGAATAGCTATGTAAAGTCGAATTTGACTATAAATGTAGATATTTTTTCTTAATATAGTAAATTATGATTTATAATATGCTAATGAGAGATCTTCGTAAGAATAGTTTTCAATATGCGTACTCTGAAACGCATTCTAACTAATAAAGCTTAAATGAGCTGAAAAAAATCATGATTGAGCAAAAGAATATAGCTGTTTATCTGCCAAAAATAATTAGCGGTTCTTATTTACTAAAAACAGGTAAATATATAGCAATAGCAATTGATGGAGTCGTAACTCCTATTATCTTATTAATGACAAAATTAATATTTATAGATACATCATTAAGACCATTATGGAAAATTAGAGGGCTTATATTATTTCCTTTTATAAAATGTGCTTCAGTTCCATATATCGGGAAAGATGTCTACTTCATTGAATTGCTAACTCGAAAGTATGTTTTCGGGAAAAACGTTCGTATTTCAAATTTTTGTAAGTTAATCGGCCCGGTTGAAATTGGAGACAATGTATCAATGAGTAATAACGTTGAAGTAAGACATCATACTGTTATTGGTAACCATGTTGGTATAGGGCCAAATACACTATTTATTACTGACACTCACCAACTAGGATCTGAAAAAGAAAGAGTCGGAAAACACATAACTAAAAAAATAATTATTGAAGATGGATGCTGGATTGGAGCAAATGTTATAATTTTAGGCGGAGTGACAATTGGCGCAGGATCCGTTATAGCTGCAGGATCTATCGTAGCCACAAATGTAAAACCTAATTCACTTGTAGTAGGTGACCGGGCAAAAGAAATCAGGACATTAAGAGGTATGAGTAGCTTAAGAAGAATTCAGCGAACTACCACGCAGCTAAAGACTGAGTAGATTCTTGGCCCATTCCTCACTCTACTAAGAGAATTTTGTTGTTTTATATATCCAAACTTTATATCACAATATATATTTTAAGCATAATTTGCCACTTTTGACTTCATTTTTTATACGAAAATCCATATATTGGATTAAAGGAATTAATAGCCTCATGAGTGGCGATTTTTGATGAGAAAAAAAATATTTGTTTTCTTTTTATTGGCTTTTCTCGCCTTTACAACAATACCAAAAACTCCTAACAATACTATAGTATACGGTTTTTGGCCAGATTGGCCTTATCTTGGATCCTATCAGCCAGATTGGAATACCTTAACTCACGTTTCATATTATAAATGGACTTTAAACAGTGATGGCACGCTCACGAACCCCGAAAATATGAGTAACTATTATATAATCAGGGATCAGGCACACCAACATGAGGTAAAAATAACACTGTGCATAAAATCAAATGATCCATATGTAATAGACAGTGTAATTGCAAATCACCAAACAGATTTCATAAATAATATTTCAAAGTCATTACAGATGTACGGAGCAGATGGAGTAAACTTAGACCTGGAAACGCCTAATGATATAAATATCATTACCAAAACTTCAAATGTTCCTTTATTCGAAAATTTAATGGCAAATCTTCATGCAACGTTAAAAGCTGAAAATCCTTCATATCATATTTCTCTTGATACTCCCTGGGGCATAAAATATGCTGCAACCTTCAAAAATGCAAATCTAAAAAAATACGTAGATTCCGTTTTTCTTATGAGTTACGACTATTGCAACCGAAGAACCACAGCTCCTAATTCACCATACAATAGTCCAACACGATATGATGCGATTGACTCGGTAAGTGAAACATCAAAATATTTTAAGAAAAACCAAATAATATTAGGCTTGCCGTTTTATGGTTATGATTATTTGACAGACTCCAATCAACCAGGAGCAAATATTACCAGAGAACAAGCCATATTCATAGGAACTGCTGTGAATAATTCTCAGGTTCATGGCAAAATTTGGGACTCAAATTCCAATACTCCCTGGTATTATTACAGGTCTGGTAATACATGGCATCAAGTGTGGTACGATGACAAGGAGTCACTCAGATTAAAGTACCAGTACGCAAAATCCAAAAATTTAGGTGGTGTAGGTTTTTGGGCTTTGGGATACGAAAGAAATTATTCTACCATTTGGGAAGTGTTTAATGAGACAAACTAACAAAAATGAAATTCAGAATAACATTCAAGATGATCTTGTAACCTTCTGACTTCAGCAGATCTCACTCCAATAATGGCAGACAACTCAAAAAAGGTCAAAAAAGGTGTGTATGTCGTTTTTTAGGGATCAATATCTCAAAATAACCGTATTCGATAAGAACAAAGACACGAATTTCACTCACATAAATGGCCTCTTTGTCCTGCCTTGTTTAAAGAAAGCTAGTTCAAAAACATCAGGTTTTGTCGTAAAACCTGACGTTTTTCCTGAGTTTTACTTAATTTCGTCTCCATTTTGCCTGCATATAGAGCCTAACCGCAAGGTTTTACTAAAAGCTAATACTACTATAAACCTGGTGAGTGGATGCCAACAAAGAAAAATAGTCATGTGAAAACGACAGAAGTGAACAAATATCCTGTTTTGCAACTCAAACGGGATCCTGAGGCAATTCATCATTATTTGAATGGAGAAATCCGGATCTTAGTACCCACGGAATACCAGCGCATTAAAAATGTAATCCCACAGAAGCGACACCGAACTCTTTTTGACGTTCTCATGATCACTGGTATGAGGTATATTGAAGTTCAGAGGCTCTGGGATCATAAAGAATGGTATCTAAAAAAGAAGAATATTATTCACCTACCAGACGAAGCCCAGAAGAAACATAAAAGAACCCAGCAAGAAAGGACTATCCACCCTCTACCAAGCATGTTTGAACTTCTATTAGATGACTTTTTTGAAGCCCGTAAACCACCTGCCGAAAGCAACTGGAATAGAGATCTCAGGAAGTGGACAGAGGATGCAGACATCAACCCCTATGGACTCTCAGCAAAAACAACAAGAAAGACCCTGGAGAGCTGGTGTATTGCCGCAGGCATGTTGGAATCTACAGTTTGTCTGCGCCAGGGGCATGACAACCTAACCAGCATGAAGCACTACCAAGGTCTTGCTTTTTCAACTGACGAACTTAGGGATATTAAAATACAGCTTACTGCCTGGGGAATGTTATAATAACATTCAATACACGAGCGCTGATGGTCATTTATGGATTAGGAAACCACTAAGTCTTTAGCTTAGTGGCAGTTCACATATGTGTCCTATTTCCTAAACAGGGCTATGTTTATGTTTTCTTTATTATCTTGCCTGAATTCAGGCAGGTACTTCCTTACTCATGATATAAGCAACCGTCTTGGGATTAAGCCGGTTCTCTCTTGAAACCCTTGCTTCAATATCTTCAGCGGACCTACCTTCGGATTTCATTTCCTTTATTTTTTCAGTCACTGAAGAAGGAATGGTATAGTATTCATTAATGTCTTTCCTGTGGCCCCAGACGTCTCCTTCAATAAGCTGGATTCTCTGCATCTCAAGGAATATTTCCATGGATTTTGAGACCGTAGCCATGTAAGACTTAGGTAACTGAATTACCTCAATCTTCGGACAGGTCTCAACCAGTTCAAAAATGTCCTTGTTTGAAGGTCTGAAGGCTAGATGAACAATACGCTCATTAGGATTGAGATTGAAAATTTCTTCTCTGGAACTGACTACTCGAATTCTCATACTTTTCCCCCATTAGAAACTTCTTGACTTCTTGTAATTTTTCTTTGATATAAACAAGATATACTGATTATAAATAATTATCTCATTAAACTAACATTATTTAGATAGTCTTCAGGGAATAAAGATAATATTAGATCTTATAATCTGATTTAGAAAAGCCAAAGAAAGAATCAAAAACCATTTTTACAATTTAACTTTTTATTTTTGCTTTACTTTTGCTTGGTTTCATAACATAATTTAGTTAGAAAACAGTAATTATATAATTTTCAAACACTTTATAATTCTCTAGGATCAATTTTATACTTTTATTTAATTTCTCAGTTTGTTTGTCCTTATATGGGTAAAAATATATATGTATACAAAAATTCAAGTATATATTTATGCAACGATACAAGAATACAAATATATTCGTATCAAAAATTATTAGTATTCAGGTATATCAGGAGACATAGCTCCAACACATAGCGATTTTTATTTTTTTATTTTGGCTCTTCGTTGTTTTATGTGGATATTCTCATAATGTACTCATAAAAACCAATGCGGTCTTGAATTGAAAATCATCTTATTCATAGGAAATGACTAAGAGCCCTTTTTTGTGCATGCTATAGAACAAATGACTATCCCAAAAAGTATATCAAATTTTGGCTAAAGAGATCGATAAGGTAGGACCTAGTAAAAAGAAACTTAAACAGGATAAAGAAGATCTTAAGGCCACCTATAATAATTACTTCTTACCAGTTCAAAATTAATTAACACAAAGAAATAAATGTATATAGAACTTGAATTTATAAAAAAGTTTAGTTAGATGGTATACAAAAATATACAATGACGAATCCTTCAAAAAGTTTCCTGCTTTCCTCCAAATAAAAATATATCAATTGATTTGTTAAAAAATTGAAAACTGCCCTTCCTTAACCAGGGTATATATCTTTAAGAATTTTGAACTGGTCAGTAAGGCCAAACTCTGAAATCTTACTCAGAATTCCAAGATGCAATTACATTAGTGAGTGAAACCTGTAAAGTGGAAACATGCTTTTATAGCGATGGAAATTACCACATTTACATAGAGCAGATACATTAGTGAGTGAAACCTGTAAAGTGGAAACATGCTTTTATAGCAATGGAAATTACCACATTTACATAGAGCAGATACATTAGTGAGTGAAACCTGTAAAGTGGAAACATGCTTTTATAGCGATGGAAATTACCATATTTACATAGAACAGATACATTAGTGAGTGAAACCCGTAAAGTGGAAACATGCTTTTATAGTGATGGAAATTACCATATTTACGTAGAGCAGATCCTTTTTCAAGGCACATGTCTTTAAGAATTTATAAATAGCCAGTAAGGCCAAACTCTGAAATCTTACTCAGAATTTCAAAATTCAACCACGTTAGTGAGTGAAACCTGTAAAGTGGAAACGTGCTCTAATAGTGATGAAAATTACCATATTTAAGTAGAGCATATCCTTTTTCAAGGCATATATCTTTAAGAATTTATAAATAGCCAGTAAGGCCAAACTCTGAAATCTTATTCAGAACTTCAAAATGCAATCACGTTAGTGAGTGAAACCCGTAAAGTGGAAACATGCTTTTATAGTGATGGAAATTACCATATTTACGTAGAGCATATACATTAGTGAGTGAAACCCGTAAAGTGGAAACATGCTCTTTTAGTGATGGAAATTACCATATTTACATAGAGCAGATCCTTTTTCAAGGCACATGTCTTTAAGAATTTATAAATAGCCAGTAAGGCCAAACTCTGAAATCTTACTCAGAATTTCAAAATTCAACCACGTTAGTGAGTGAAACCTGTAAAGTGGAAACGTGCTCTTATAGTGATGAAAATTACCATATTTGAGTAGAGCATATCTTTTTTACATCTGGCACATATGTTACAAATCGTATAAATTTACCATCTTTAAAGATAGCATTTTTTAGTGTTGTCGGATCGCCAATAAATACTATTTGAGATGTAAGTCCACCTCTCCCCTTGCTTGTCGTATTAGCATTGACAATTCCCATCATTTTAAATTTAGATACCTTTTGTGATATTGCAGCTAAAGAGAATTCTTCTTCGCCAACAAATTTACACATGTCATAATAAATTCGATAAACGTCTCCTGTAGTGAAATATTTTCCTTTTTTAAGATATATATCGGTATTTAACATTGCAAGCAACACAAATTTTTCCTGATAGGACATATTTAATACAAACTGTAAACTGATATCTTCTTTTATTTTTTGTGCTGCCAGTACCACATGCGCTGGCTGAACAGTATAACATGATGTCTTTATTGCAATATGTCCCGCTGTCTGAAGAAGATAGATAGCACGTCTTGCATCACCTTCATCCTCTGCAGCTTCTTTGGCACATCTGTTGACTGTATCCTCACTTACAACATTAGGGTAAAACGCTAATGGTACGCGCATATTTAGAATTTGTATAAGTTGATCTTCGTTATATGGAGGAAATATAATAGTTTCCCTTTGCATAGAAGAGTCTACTCTTGGATCAAGCGAATTAATGAATAAACCTGAATTGGAAACCCCTATAATGTGTATAAACTGTCCCTCGTTTAAGTCTTTAAGTTCACCTGAACGACTAAAATTATACAGGATATTATCATCCCTAAGACGATCTATTTCATCAAAAATAATTGTTAATGAATAACTTTTTTCTTTTAAAGCCTTATAAAATATGTCATAATAATATCCAGAAGTGACCCCGCGCTTAGATACCTTACCTGTATACCCCAGTTCCGCAATTAAATACATCAGAATTCTTACAGTTGTATCGTGTTTTTTGCACGAGACAGTAATGTGTTTTAAATTAAGTCCATCTGGAAAATTGCCGCTACTTTCAGCTTCGAGATATAATTGTCTAAACACGTGCTCCAAAACTACAGTTTTACCAGCTCCAGGGGGTCCATAGATAAAAGCATGTCCAGGGGTCCCATGTATAAATATTGGATAAAATATATCAGCCACGGCTCGAATTTCATCGTCTCTACCAACCAGCACATCTGGAACATAACCAGTATCTAATATATGCGGGTTTTTAAAAATTTTAATATTATTAAAATTGAATAATGTTTTAGGTTGTGGTGTATCAGAGTTAATATTATCCACGTCCACTTTATTTGTACTATATAAATGACATATTCAATATTTAACGATTTTTATCAGTGAAAGTGAAAGGCGTAAAGTGGAAATCAATGTAATACAATTTTCTGATTAAAAATAGTACATCTTGTCCAGCATGCAACATAATGATATTTATAATAATGTAAGAGATATCAAAGTAAAATAATGCTTTAGGTTAGGGTGCATCAAAGTAGACACAATACAGTTCTATTTTACGCGTACTATATAAACCATATATTTAATATATAAATAATATTATCAGTAAAAGTGAAACATGTAAAGTGGAAAACAATAAAGGGAATAATATTATAATTTTTAAATGACAAATGTAAAAGAGTAATACGTTAGTGAAGCACGTAAAGTGGAAATCAGCAAAAGGTATAATTTACAATTAAAAAAATGATATCCCTAAGTTACGGACATATACTATATATAAAAATATAAATAAAGAAAAGAATAAAACAATGCTTTTAGATTATAATTCATTAGAGTGAATATAAGACATGTCCACTTTAGAGGTACTATATAAATAATATATTTAATATATAACAATTTTATTAGTGAAAGTGAAACGCATAAAGTGGAAATCAGTGTAGAACACAATATTCTAATTTAAATGATATATGTTAAAGACTCAACCTACAAATAAAGAATATAAAGTTGAACACTTGTTTTCTTTTGTGGTAGAGCTGGTTTCAAAACTCAAAATTGCTTATTTGAATATCATATTTGAGCATAAAGTATATTTCTGAAGTTTTTGATAGATTTCAAAACTAGTTTTTATAAAAGTTTTAAGTAAATGTCATACATAATTATTTATTGTATTAATTTCATAACCCTACAACATGGTTTTTATATTGTCAAACTAATGGTTTGACTACGTAAAGTCAAACCGCATTCTGTCAAACTTTTTTTTATTGTTTTTTACTTTATAGGTTTTACTCACTATTACAGCACTTTCTATGTTTCACTTTCACTATTCTAGCATTTTTTTCCTACTACCGTTTCCACTTTACAGGTTTCACTTTCGCTATTATCATGCTTTCATGCTATCGTTTTCCACTTTACATGTTTCACTCATTACTATTCTAGCGTTTTTTTCTTACTACCGTTTCCACTTTACATGTTTCACTTTCACTATTCTCATGCTTTCCTGTTGTCGTTTTTCATTTTATATGTTTTACTTTCACTATTCTAGCTTTTTTTCCTACTACCGTTTCCACTTTACATGTTTCACTTTCACTATTCTCATGCTTTCCTGTTGTCGTTTTTCATTTTATATGTTTTACTTTCACTATTCTAGCTTTTTTCCTACTACCGTTTCCACTTTACAGGTTTCACTTTCACTATTCTCATGCTTTCCTGTTGTCGTTTTTCATTTTATATGTTTTACTTTCACTATTCTAGCATTTTTTTCCTACTACCGTTTCCACTTTACAGGTTTCACTTTCACTATTCTCATGCTTTCCTGTTGTCGTTTTTCATTTTATATGTTTTACTTTCACTATTCTAGCTTTTTTTCCTACTACCGTTTCCACTTTACAGGTTTCACTTTCACTATTCTAGCTTTTTTCCTACTACCGTTTCCACTTTACAGGTTTCACTTTCACTATTCTCATGCTTTCCTGTTGTCGTTTTTCATTTTATATGTTTTACTTTCACTATTCTAGCATTTTTTTCCTACTACCGTTTCCACTTTACAGGTTTCACTTTCACTATTCTCATGCTTTCCTGTTGTCGTTTTTCATTTTATATGTTTTACTTTCACTATTCTAGCATTTTTTTCCTACTACCGTTTCCACTTTACAGGTTTCACTTTCACTATTCTCATGCTTTCCTGTTGTCGTTTTCCACTTTACACG